>NZ_UBIZ01000076.1:0-60341 GCF_900465275.1 Parafrankia sp. Ea1.12
CATAGAGGATCGCGTCCACGATGTCACGCCGGTCGTGTTTCTCGGGCCGGCCGTCCTTCGACGCCGCCGGCAGCAGCGGCTGCACGTAGGCCCACTCCGCGTCCGTGAGATCCGAGGGATACCGAGGGATACCGAGGGATACCGAGGAGAACGTGCCATCTCCACGACCTACCAGCCCCACCGCCAACCCAAAACCTCCCACCCCCACGTCACTCTCCGCACAGAGAACCAAGATTCAGGACAGGTACTCAGACCTCTTGTCCTGCCCGCCCGCCAGCCATATCGTCGAACACACGTTCGATATTGACGACTTGGCGGACAGGCGGTGACACCATGACCTCCCTTCCCGGCTCGAGGCGTGGCGCATCGCCACGCGGGCAACGCACCGCCGCCAACGCGCCCGACGCCAAGATCGGATCCGCCGCCACATCCACCGGATCAGACGGCCGATCCACACCAGGGGATGAGACCGCCACCGTGGTCGGGAGTCCCCCGACGCACTCGACCAGCTCAGAAGAGGACTCGTGGGCAACCAACGGCGACACCCGCACCCGCGAGGCGCTCGACACGAAAGCCGACGATCTCTTCAGGGAGATCTCTCGCGTCGTCCGCACGATAGCGGCCGGCCACGCGGATCTACTGACCCTGCTGGCTCGGTTCGCGGCCCTCCTGCTCCCGCCAAGCGCCGAGCAATCACTCGTCTCCGACGAGTTCGCGCCCGAAGAGATAGCCACCGCGATGGCGGTCTCGCCCCAGTCGGCCTCCGCCCAGCTGACGTTCGCCTGCACCGTCGCCCGGCGCCTTCCGAACGCAGTCGACGCACTCAGGGCGGGAGTCCTGGATCTCCAACGACTGCAGTCACTGGAGAAAGCGGTCCACCCGCTCGACGACCGCACCGCAGCCAGAGTCGAAGCACACGTGCTCGCCGGAGGAGCACGACCTAACCGGCGCGCCTTCACCGATGCCTGCAGGCGCGCCGTAGCCAGGATCGACCCCGAAGGCACGGCAGACCGCGCGGAGACCCGACGCAAGGACCGACGGGTGTGGATCTCTCCCGACGAGGACGGGACAAGCGCGCTCACAGCCGTCCTTCCCACGGAGGACGCCGAGGCCTGCTACCAGCGGATCGATCAGGCTGCCCGTTCCATCAGTGCCAACAGATCCGACGGTGACGACCGGACCCGCGCCCAGATTCGTGCCGACGTGCTGGTCGATCTACTTACGGGCCGAGGCAGCCACGCCACGCCGATGCCGTGTGACATTCAAGTCGTCGTACCCGCGACGACCCTGATGGGCCTGTCCGACGACCCCGGTGAGATTCCGGGGTACGGCCCGATCCCCGCACGAATAGCCCGGGAGATGGCCAAACGGCCGGGCTCAACCTGGCGGCGCATTCTGACCGATCCACAAGGACATCTGATCGAGGTCGCCGACCGGCGTCTACCAAGCGCCGCACAGGTCCGCCATGTTCGTGCCCGCAACCGGACCTGTGTATTCACAGGCTGCACCCGGCCATCACGCCGCACGGATACCGATCACACCATCTCCTTCTCCGAGGATGGACGGACTCTGACCAAGAATCTCGGCCCGCTGTGCCGTCGACACCACCGGATGAAACATCGTGGCCACTGGCAGGTCACACAACCCCAGGAAGGAACCTTCGTGTGGACCAGCCCACTCGGGCGAACCAGTGTCACCACCCCCGACACATATCTCGAAGTCGATGTCTCACCCGGGACTACGGCCAAGAATCGGCACGCCGAGCACTTGAGGGAAGATCGCGGGCACACGCGATCCCGTCCGAAAACGCCGACCGGAGCGGGAAAGGATCCCGACTGGCAGATGCCATCCCAGACAAGGCCTGACGTGGCCCGGCGTGAGTCATCTGCTTGGCGTCAGGCAGGATCGGGGCGGGACCTGCGCCGGAGGGAACCGGGCGGCAGAGAAATCGAGGGAGTCAACCAACGTGAGGAACACAACCGCGCCTCCGGAGCTCGCGAGCCGAGTCGGATCCGTCCAGACCTCTCCGGTACGTGAGATTCTCGCGTTGACGGAACGACCAGAAGTGATCTCCTTTGCCGGTGGCCTGCCGGCGCCGGAGTTCTTCGACGCGGAGGGCATCCGGGCTGCCTACGACCGAGTGCTGAGTGAGGATCCGCGCCGGGTACTGCAGTACTCGTCGACCGAGGGCAGCCCGTTGCTGCGCGAGACGATCGCCGCACGGCTGGCTGGCCGGAGCCTACCCACTCATTCCGACGATCTTCTGATCACGACCGGCTCGCAGCAGGCGTTGACCCTCCTCATCACCGCGCTTCTCGAACCCGGGGACGCCGTTGTCGTGGAGGATCCGACCTATCTGGCTGTGCTGCAGTCGTTCGGCTACGCCGGCGCACGGGTCTACCCGGTCACCACCGACGAGCATGGCATCGTTCCCGACGCGCTCGCGGAGGTCGCGGCCCGCGAGAAGCCAAAGCTGATCTATCTCGTCCCGAACTTCCAGAACCCGACTGGTCGGACGGTCCCCGCGGAGCGCCGGTCCGCGATTGCCCGGGTCGCCGCCGAGTGCGGATTCTGGATCATCGAAGACGACCCGTACGGCGAGCTGCGGTTCGAGGGTGCCGCCGTGCCATGGATCGCGTCGATCGAGGACGCGGCGGACCGCACCATCCTGCTGGGAAGCTTCTCGAAGACGATGGCACCGGGGATGCGCCTCGGGTGGTTGCGGGCACCGGAAGTACTACGCCGCGCCTGCGTGATCGCCAAGCAGGCCGCGGACCTGCACACCTCAACGATCGACCAGGCGGCCGCGGCTCGGTATCTGATCGACAGCGACCTCGACGCGCACATCACCAGGGTCTGCGCGGCCTATCGGCCGAGGCGTGACGCGCTCCTGGCCGGGCTTCCCCGAGGGCTGCCGGCGGGCAGCACGTGGAACCGGCCGGAGGGCGGGATGTTCGTCTGGGCGCGGCTGCCCGATGGCTATGACGCCACGGCGCTCCTCTCGGCTGCGGTCAGGAGACAGGTGGCCTACGTTCCCGGAGCACCGTTCTACGCCGGGCCCGCGGATGCCGCGACGCTGCGGTTGTCCTTCACGACGCACAGCCCGGCGGAGATCGCGGAGGGGGTGACCAGGTTGGCCAAAGCACTCCGTTGAAGGCGGGTCAGCCGTTGAAGGCAGGTCAGCCGCTCGGAACGTAGCCCGTCCGCCGTGCCGCCACAGCGAGGCGAATCTCTTCGGCGATCAGGTCCGCGTTGAGGGCGGCGGCCTTCACGCCGGCGGCGGACGCCGTGATCACTGAGGCCACCACGTCTGCCACGTTTCCCGCGATCCACACCCCGGCGGCCTGGGTCGCGCCGGCGGGGTCCGACTGCACCTGTCGGCCGATCACGTGGCCGTTCAGGGCCAGGTCGGTTGATTCCAGGCCGAGCGCACCGAGTATCGCGGTGCGGGTGGTGAAGCGCGGCGCGACCGCCAGGGCCCGGCGGGGAACCACCTCCCCGTGGTGCAGTCGGACGGATTCGAGGCGGTCGTTCGCGGTCTCGAGGGCCTCGACGGCACCGGGCACGACTCGGATGCTGCGGGCGGCGAGCTGCTCGGCCTCCTCGGCCGTGGGGTCGGGACCGGTGTGGGTGAACAGGACGACGTCTTCGCTCCGCTGCCGCCAGAGAAGAGCCTGGTGTACCGCCATCGGTGAGCCGCCGAGAACGCCGATCGGCTGGTCACGGACCTTTCATCCGTGGCAGTACGGGCAGTGCAGGACGGCGTGCCCCCACAGGCCGGCGAGTCCGGGTATGTCCGGCAGCTCGTCCACCAGACCGGTGGTCACGAGCAGCCGGCGGGCTGTGGTGACGCGGCCATCGTCAAGCCCGACACGGAACTGGGGCGGTACTCCGGGTCCGTCAACGACGGTCGGTGTTGACGGGAGACGCTCGAGGGAGGTGACCGTGGCGGTGACGATCTCACCGCCGTAGCCGATGGCCTCGGCCCGTCCGGTTGCCAGGAGCTCACTCGGGGGGACGCCTTCCCGGCCCAGGTAGTTGTGCACGCCCGGGGCGGGCGTTGCGGAGCTCGCCCGCGTCGACCGCCAGGAGGGTCCGGCGTGCCCCGGCCAGGGTGAGTGCGCCGCTCAGACCGGCGGGCCCACCACCGACGACCATCACGTCGTAGATCTGCTTCATCCGGATACCGCCCTTCGACTGAGGAGTGTTCCGAGCCCGAATCTTCCACATCCAGGAGCGGGTTTGACAAACATCATTGCCAGAACAGCAACTTTAAGGCGAGCATGGTGGGGTGACTGTGGGAACCGAACAGGGTATCGAGGCCGTACTTGCCGCGGTCGGTCCCCGGCTGCGCGCGCTGCGCAAACAGAACGGGACAACTCTTCCCGCACTCTCCCGGGCCACCGGGATCTCGGTCAGCACGCTGTCGCGGCTGGAGTCCGGGCAACGCCGACTGACGCTGGAGCTGCTACTGCCCCTCGCGAAGGCCTACCAGGTCCCGCTCGACGAGCTCGTCGGCACGCCGCCGACAAGCGATCCACGGGTGCTCCCGCGGCCGTTCGAGCGCGACGGAATGACCGTCGTACCGCTGACGAGACGTCCGGGCGGACTGCGATCATTCAAGATGATCTTCCCGCCCGGGTGGCCGGCCTGTACGAGGGAACTGCAGACACACGAGGGCTACGAATGGATCTACGTGTTGTCCGGCCGGCTGCACCTGTTCCTGGGTGAGCGGGAGGTCGTCCTGACCGCCGGCGAGGTCGCCGAGTTCGACACGCACGTCCCGCATGCATTCAGCAATCCGAGCCCGGAGGCGGTGGAGGCCATCAGCCTGTTCGGGCCGCAGGGGGAACGCCTGCACGTGCGTGCCCGTCCGGCTGGATCCCGCGCGCGGGACGGCGGGCTCAGCCCACCGTGACCGGGCGGTACAGGCGGGCGTAGGCACCATCATCGGCGAGCAGCTCGCCGTGGGTGCCGTCCTCGACCACCCGGCCGTGGTCCATGACGTAGATGCGGTCGGCATCGATCACGGTGGAGAGCCGGTGCGCGATGACCAGGCAGGTCCGGCCGACCGAGAGCCGGTCGAGCGCGGCGCGGACGGCCGCCTCGGAGACGGTGTCAAGCGCCGAGGTGGCCTCGTCCAGGATCAGCACCTGAGGCGACTGCAGCAGGACCCGGGCGATGGCGAGCCGTTGACGCTCGCCGCCGGAAAGCCGGTAACCGCGAGCGCCGACACGGGTACGCAGCCCGTCCGGCAGCTGGTTGAGCAGCGCCGAGAGGTTGGCGGCGTCGAGCGCCTCGCGCAGCTCGTCGTCAGTGGCGTCGAGCCGTCCGTAGCGCAGGTTCGCCGCGATGGTGTCGTGGAACAGGTGCGGCTCCTGGGGAACGACCCCGATCAGCGAATGCAGCTCGGATGACGGAATGTCGTCCAAGGCCACGCCGCCGAGCCGGATGGTGCCGTGCTGGGGGCGGTGGATGCCGCTGGCGATGTAAGTGATGGTCGTCTTGCCGGCGCCGCTCGCCCCGACGACCGCGGTCGTCGCCCCCGGAGCAACCCGCAGGGTGACACCGCGCAGGTTCCACGCCGCGTTGTCGCGATCCGGTGTGGCGGGGCGATCCGGGGCGGTGAGGCGTGGGTCGGAGGTGGCGATGTCGTAGGAGAACCAGACGTCGTCAAGGGTGAGGTCCGGCGCCGAGGCGACGGGGACCCGCGGACGGTGCTCGAGCGTCGCAGGCTGTCGGTCCACCGGGCGCAGCTGGGCCGACGGACGCTGCTGGAGCGGCGGGCGTGCAGGGTCGACTGGGCGGGCTGTGGCCACCGGACGGGCCGCGGCCACTGGGAGGTCGAGCAGGGCGAAGATCCGGCGGAACGACGCACCGGCGCTGGAGAGCTCGGAGCGGAGCTCGACGGCGGAGGCGAGCGGGCCGAAGGAGACCAGGAGTGCGCCGCCGAGCGCGGCGACCGTCCCGAGCGAGGTGTGTCCCGTGGAGACCAGCCAGGCGCCGAGGGTAACGACCACCGTCATCGTCATGACGATGCCGAGGTTGACGACGAGGCGGACACGTGAGGTCAGCCGGGCCTGCTCACGGCTGGCGGCGAGCAGCTCGGCGGCGGCGGCGTCGAAGCGTTCGCATTCATGGTCCGCCCGGTCGAACAGCCGGACGTGCAGCGCGCCCGAGACCGAGGAGGTGTCCGCCACCTGGGCCATGAGCTGGCCGTCCAGCTCTCGTTGGCGGTGGGAGATGCCGGCGAGGCGGCGACGGCCGGACTTCATGATCAGCAGTGTGGCGGGGGCGAAGACCATGACCGCCAGGCTGAGCCGCCAGTCCAGCACGAAGACGACGGCGGTGCCGACGGCGATGTCAGCGACCCGGCAGATCACCGCCTGGACGACCGCGGAGACCGCGTACTGGGCGGTGATGACGTCGGTGGACATCACCGTCATCACCTCGCCCTGCTGGCTGCGGGGGAAGAAGCCGAACGGCAGGCGTTGCAGGTGGGCGTTGACGGCCTGCCGGGTCCGCACCGTGATCACGGCGCCGAGCCGGGCGATGAGCGCCATCCGGGTGGCGAGCACTGCCGACTCGAACACCAGCAGCGCGCACAGGAGGAGCACCGGGACGACGAGGTCGCCGACCTGTCCGGTCGGCAGGGAGTCGTCGATGAGGTGGCGCAGCAGGAACGGGCCGGCCGCGACCGCGACCGAGCCGATGACCGACAGGCCGACCAGGGTAATGATCACCCGGCCCTGGTCGGCGAAGAAGCGCAGGCTGCGGGCGGACTCGTCGACGCCGGTGAGCTTCGCCACCACCCGGGCGTGCAGGCGGGTCACCCTGGTCGACGGGACGTCCACCGGCCCGCCCGACAGACACGGGCCGGACACGGACTCAGGCATCACGCCGAGAGAGACTATGCCGCCCCCCGCGCGAACCGTACGGCCCGTCCCGGTCCGGTCTGGTCTGTCGTCCGGGCTAGAGCTGCATCGACTCTCCGAGGCGGGCACGCATGTCCGCGGCGAGCACCGAGACGTTCGGCTCGTTGAGCATCGTGTGGTGCTCGCCGGGGACGGTGACGATGGTGGAGTCACCGGTCAGGTGCGTGGGCCACTCGTCCCGACCGGACTCGGGGTTGTCCTCGGCGAGGTAGAGGACGGTCCGCCCGGCGTACGGCCGGACCCGGTACGACTGGGTGATGAACCGGGCCTGGTCGAAGAACACGTCGAACTGGACGAGCCCGGGGTAGCGGACGAGCCCGGTCAGCGGCAGGCGTGCCGCCTTGCGTAGCTTGGACGCGTTCGGCAGCGGGAGTCGGTCCGGCAGCAGCCGGGTGATGCGTCCCCCGCCACTGGGGTCGCCGCTGGGACGCGCGCCGCCGGCGGACTGAGCCGAGCGCGGCAGCGTGGTGTCGAGCAGCAGCAGCATCCCCACCTCCTCGCCGGCGGCGGCGAGCATGTGCGCCATCTCCAGGGCGACCAGCCCGCCGAACGAGAAGCCGGCGAGGTAGTAAGGGCCGGTCGGCTGGATCACGCGGAGCACGGCCAGGTGGCGCCGGGCGTGGCGCTCGACGCTCCAGTCGGGCAGCGCCCGGCTTTCCATTCCCTGCGCCTGCAGGCCGTAGACCCGCTGGTCGGAGCCGAGCAGGCGGGAGAGCCCTAGGAAGTTGATGGCGAGCCCGCCCGCGCCGGCGACGCAGAACAGCGGCGGACGCGAGCCGTCGACGTTGAGCGGCACGCAGGTCGGATGGGTCGGGATGCCCCGTTGGGAACCTGCCACCCGGGCCGCGAGGGCGGCGACGGTCGGCGCCTCCACCAGCACCGAGGTCGGCAGGGTCACGCCGAGACGGGTGGCGATCTCGCTGAGGAGCTGCTGGGCGAGCAGCGAGTCCCCGCCGAGCTCGAGGAAGTCGTCGTCGACGCCGACCTCATCGACCTTCAGGATCTGCGCGAACAGGTCACACAGCGCGAACTCCCAGTGGCTGCGCCCGGTGGGACGGCGGGCGGGCGGCCGGGGCGGCGGCGCCGGCAGCGCGGGCCGGTCGATCTTGCCGCGCTCGTTGCGGGGCAGCTCGTTGAGCAGGATCACCGAGGAGGGAACCATGTAGGCGGGCAGCTTCTCCCGCAGCAGGCCGCGGATCGCCACGGTCGCCGACTTCACCGCGGTGGCGCACACGACGTAGGCGACCAGCCGCGGAGGCTCGCCCTCGACGCGCTCGGCGACGACGACGGCCTCGAGGACGTCCGGCGAGGTGAGCAGGACGGTCTCGATCTCGGCGGGCTCGACCAGGTAACCACGGATCTTCACCGCGGCGTCAGCGCGGCCGAGTAGTTCGATGCACCCGTCCGGGCGTCGCCGGGCCAGATCCCCGCCGCGGTACACGACCTCGTGGGACCCGAGGTCACCGAGGACGATCTCACCGGTGACGGTGACGCCGGAGACGGGCAGGTCGTGGTCCGGGCCCGCGGAGTCCGCCGGGCTCGCCGGGCCCGTCAGGGCTTCGTCACCGGAAACCAGCGCACCGGAATCCCGCAGGCCGTCCGCCGGAGAATCGACACACAGGTGAACCGGCCGAAATCGCTGCGCGGTCATCTCGGGGGCGTTCCAGTAGCCGCCGGAAAGGTACCTTGACGTTACTGATATTTCGCCGGTGGCACCATCCGGTACGGGTTTGCCGTGCTCGTCGACGATCTCGATGTCCTTGCCGTCGACGGCCCATCCCGCCGGCAGTGGACCAGCCGGAATCTCGTCGCCGGATCCGACCGGGAAGAAGGCGAGCGAGGCGGTCTCGGTCGAGCCGGACCAGTTGTAGAACGTACACGTTGTAGGCAGCAGCTCGCGCAGAGCGGCGACATCCCGGCCGTACACGGCCTCACCGGAGCTGGTGACCGCGCGCAGGTCGCCCAGGATCAGCCCGGGCTCGGCGGCGCCGGCCAGCGCACGCATCAGCGACGGGGTCAGGTGCAGCGTGGTGATGCCGCGGTCGACGAGCCAGGCGGGCATCGCGCCGATCCCGCGGGCCCGCGGGTCGAACGGGTGCAGCGTGGCGCCGCAGAGCAGCCCCCAGAACATGACGGTGATGCCGGCGGCGAACGCGGTCGGCAGCACGAGGGCGATCTGGTCGGCGGCGTTCATCCCGACCCGCTCGATGCCCGCGTCCAGGTCCTTCATCACGGTCCGGTTCCGCCAGACGACGCCCTTCGGGACGCCGGTGGAGCCGGAGCTGAACACCAGGAAGGCCGGGTCGGTGGGCAGAGCCCGACGGCCCGGCAGCAGGTCGTCGTCGATCCCGGCGGTACCGACCGGCGGCCCGTCGTCAATGATCAGGGTGTACTCCGAGCCCGGCACCGTTCCGGGCTCGGGACCAGGCGTGGGACCGGTGTCGGCCGCTTCCAGCCGGGCGGCGGCGAGCAGCTCGGTGTGCGCGCTGTCGGTCACGCAGGTGGCGACCCCCGCCAGCCGCAGGATCTGCCCCAGCCGCGCCGCGGGGAGCATCGGATCGAGCGGCACGAACGGCCGCCCTGCCTTCAGCGCGCCCAGCATCGCGACGATCGCGGGCGCTCCCTGCCCCAGCAGGATCCCGATGTTGCTGTCGTCCCCCTCGACGACAAGCGAACGAGCCAGCGCGGATGAACGCGAGTCCAGCTCGGCATAGCTCAGTACAGTTTTCTCATCGCGTACCGCAATTACGTTGGCACGCGCTGTGACGATCCGAGAGAACCGCCCCACGATTGTCGGGTCGGGTTCCGCGAGATTCGCCGCCAGCACGGCCAACGGATGCGTTCCGACCATGTTTCGACCCCCCAGGCCGCTCTCGCTCCGTTTCTGGCTATCCGGAAGCATCGCCGATGATACGACCGGACAACTGCCGCCACTCCCCCACTCGGGCCATCAGAGATGCCAGGGTGGAGACTCGTCCCCGAATATCGCCACGTGACTCAGCCGGCGTGTCATGTCCCTGACATCCGTGTCCGGCAGAGCAGACACCGGAAGGACCGTGATGACGGCACCGTCCGCGACACCCGGGTACGACGACCGTGCCGGCGGGCCCGGGACGCACCGGGTGTGGGTCGAGCTCGGCGACCGCGGCTATCCCGTCGACATCGGGCCCGGCGTCCGGCGCACGCTGCCGGAGGTCGTCGCCCGGATCGACGCGTCCCGGGTCGTGATCGTCTCGGCCCGGCCAGAGGACGACGCGGTACCCGATCCCGGGGTCCCGGCGCTGCGCGTCGCCGCCCGCGACGGCGAGCCGGACAAGAACCTGGCCAACGTCCAGGCGCTCTGCGAGCGGTTCGCGGCGTTCGGCCTGACCCGCACGGACGCGGTGGTCTCCTGCGGCGGCGGGACGACGACCGACGTCGTCGGGCTCGCGGCGGCGCTCTACCACCGCGGTATCGCGGTCATCCACCTCCCGACGTCGCTGCTGGCGCAGGTCGACGCGAGCGTCGGCGGCAAGACGGCGGTGAACCTGCCGGCTGGCAAGAACCTGGTCGGCGCCTACTGGCAGCCCAGCGCCGTGCTGTGCGACACCGACTACCTGGCGACGCTGCCCGCGCGCGAGTGGACCAACGGCTACGGGGAGATCGCGCGGGCGCACTTCATCGGCGCCGGCGACCTGCGCGGACGTCCCGTCGAGGAGCAGATCGCGCGCAGCGTGGCGCTCAAGGCCTCGGTCGTGGCCCGGGACGAGCGCGACTCCGGCCTGCGTCACATCCTCAACTACGGGCACACCCTGGGCCACGCGCTGGAGATCGTCACCGGCTTCGAGATGCGGCATGGCGAGGGCGTAGCGGTCGGGACGGTCTTCGCCGGCCGGCTCGCCGCCGCGCTGGGCCTGATCGACGACCGGCGCGCCGACGAGCACTTCGAGGTGGTCTCGCACTACGGACTGCCGACGGCGCTGCCCGCCGGGGCCGACACGGCGGCGCTCGTCGCCGCCATGCGGCTGGACAAGAAGTCCACGAACACCGGCAAGTCCACGAACACCGGCCTCACCTTCGTCCTCGACTCGGTGGACGGCCCCCGGCTGGTTCCGGACGTCCCGGCCGACCTGGTGGTCGCGACGCTGGGCGCGATGGAACGCGAGGCGGCATGACCAGCATGGCGCGGGGGTCGGTGACGCTGGCCGCCCCGGATCCGGATCGGCGGGAGCCGGCGCGGCCGCGGGAGATCACCGGGACGACCCGGCTGTACGCCGTCGTCGGTGACCCTGTCGAGCAGGTCCAGGCGCCGATGCTGGTGAACCCGGTGTTCGCCGAGGCGGGCCTGGACGCCGTCCTGGTGCCCGTGCACGCGCGCCCGTGTGACTTCCCGACGGTGCTGGCCGGGCTGTGTGCCATGGCCAACCTGGACGGCATCCTGATCACGATCCCGCACAAGGTCGCAGCTGCGGAGCTGGCGGACGTCCGCTCCGCCGCGGCGCGGATAAGCGGCAGCGCGAACGCCCTGCGGCGCGAGCCGGACGGGCGGTGGCTGGCCGACAACTTCGATGGCGCCGGCTTCGTCCGCGGCCTGGCCCGCGCGGGGCATCGTGTGGCGGGGGCCCGGGTCCACCTGGCCGGTGCGGGCGGGGCCGGCAGCGCGATCGCGGTGGCGCTGCTCGAGGCCGGCTGTGCGAGCCTGGCCCTCCACGATCCCGACACCGCCCGTTCGGGCGAACTGCTGGGACGGCTGGACGCGCACTGGCCCGGTCGGGCTGGTGCGGCGGCGGCACCCACGCCGGCCGGGCAGGTCGATCTGATCGTGAACGCCACGCCGCTCGGGCTGCGACCGGCCGACCCGTTGCCGTTCGACCCCGCGATGCTGCCGGCGGGCTGCGTCGTGGCGGACATCATCATGAAGCCGGCGCGCACCCGGCTGCTGCAGGCGGCGGCCGAGCGCGGTCTGCCCGCCCATCCGGGCATCCACATGCTGGCCGAACAGGTCGACCTGTACCGCACCTTCTTCAGCCTGCCGGGCGCGCGGTGAGCCCCGCCGGCGCGGCCGACGCTGCCAGCCCGCCCAGCGCTGCCAGCCCAGCCGGCACGGTCTGCCATCTCGGCATCGACGTCGGTGGCACCAAGGCCGCGCTGCGGCTGGTGCCGGTCGGCGGCGCGCCCCGTGAGGCGAGCTTCCGGTGGTCGGCGGACGTGCCGGCCGAGACCGACCTGCGCGATCTCGGGGCGGGCGTGGCGGCGCTGCTCGGCGAGTGGGGCGGGCGGCTGGCCGGCGTCGGCGTCGCGATGCCGGCGACGGTCGACCCGTCCGGTCGGGTCACGGCCTGGCCGAGCCGGCCGTCGTGGACGGGCCTGGACCTCGGTCAGGCGGTTCGCGAGCTCGCCGCGGGCGCGCCGGTGGCCCTCGGCGACGACGGTGACCTCGCCGCGCTTGCCGAAGCGGACCATGCCGGCAGCGCGAACCTGGTCTACGTGGGGGTCGGCACGGGCATCGGCGGCGGCATCGTGCTCGACGGACGGCTCTGCCCCGGCACCGCGCGCGGCTCGTGCGAGATCGGCCATCTCATCGTGGCGCTGGACGGGCCGCGGTGCCGATGCGGGCGGGACGGCTGCCTGCAGGCCCTCGCGTCCGGACCGGCCACGCTGCGCCGGGCCACCGAACTACGCGCCACCGCCCGACCGGGCGCGTCAGACGAACCAGGCGCGTCAGACGAACCGGCCGCGGCCGCCGAGGTGACCTATCCGGAGCTGCGCGAGGCCTGGGTGGAGGGTGCGGGCTGGGCCCGCGCCGCGGTCGGGACGACGGCGCGCGCGATCGCGGGCGCGCTGGTCGGGCTGACCGAGCTGGTGCGGCCGGATCTCGCGGTGGTCGGCGGCGGGTTCGCGGACGGGCTGCCCGGGCTCGTCGACGCGATCACCGTGCAGGCCCAGGCGATGGCCCGGCCGGGCCATCCGCCGGTGCCCGTCCGGGCGGCGGCGCTGGGCGGGCTGTCATCGCTGGCGGGCGCGGTGATCCTCGCCCGCCACGCCGATGAGGGACGCGGCGACGGCCGCGACCTCGACCGGGAACGCCGCACCGACCACCTCGGTCTCGACCTCGACCCGGCCCGGAGCGTGCTCCGGACGGGGTGAGCCAGCCGGCGACCGGCGGGGCCCGACGCGAAAACCCGGGCCCCGCCGACGGCCATCCACACACCGCGCCGTCCGCACAGCGCAGCGTTCACACCGCGCGGTGGTCACCGAGCAGGCCGAGGAGCTCACGCGGGGAGCGCAGCACCGAGTCGGGGCCGGCCGCCAACAGCTCGGCCTCGTCGGTCTCCCCCCACATCGCGGCGACCGCCCGCACCCCGGCGCCGCGGGCGCTCTGGATGTCGGTCACCGCGTCGCCGATCATCATCGCCTCGCCGGGCGCGGCACCGAGCACGTCGAGGGCGAGCAGGACGATGTCCGGGGCCGGCTTGGGGTGGGCCACCTCGTCGGAGCCGATGACCCGTTCGAAGTAGTCAACGATCTCCAGCTCGGTGAGCAGCGCGCGGGCCCGCGGGCCGCTCTTGCCCGTCGCCACCGCGAGCCGCAGGCCGCGCTCGCGCAGGTCGCCGAGCAGCTCCCGGACGCCCTCGAAAAGCAGGACCTTGCGGGAGAGCCGATAGCTCTCCCGGACGAAGGGCTCCTCCATCTCGAGCGGCAGGCCCATGATCCGCATGATGTCCGGGAAGTACCGTCCGAGGTGGCGGTTGTACTCCTCGAACGGCGCGGGGCCTGGCCCGACCACCTCGGCATAGGCGATCATGAACGCCTCGCGCATGACGGCGTGGCTGTCGACGATCACACCGTCAAGGTCGAAAACGATCGCGTGGGTGCCCATCGGTTCCCCCCCAAGGCTCGGCGTTGCGGTCGGCGGTGGGTGCTCGCGGCGTCAGAACGCGACCCGGGCGGCCGGGATGGCGTGGTTCCGCGGTCGCGCGGAGTCGTAGACCCGCTCGATGGCGGCGATCGTCGACCGGGCCTGGGCGACGGCCCGGCCGCGCTGCCCGGCGTCGGCGAGCAGCGCCGGGAGCTCGTCGAGCTGGCGGCGGTACTCGGCGCCGATCGGCTCGGTGACGACGTCGACGGCGCTGTCCACGCCGTCCTTCGTCCAGGTCAGCGTGGACGCGGGATGCCGGTTCGGGCTGAAGCCGAAGGTGCAGCGCAGCTCGGCCGTGCCGGCGCTGCCCTCGACCCGGATCACCGTCGCGTCGAGCGCCTGGTGCGACGCCCAGCTCGCGCGCAGCGACACCGACACGCCACTGCCCGCGACGAGGAACGCGCGGACCGTGTCCTCAACGTCGCCTCCGGCCCGGGACTGGGCGGCGTCCTCGTGCCGCCAGGCCGCGCCCCAGGCGGCGTTGGCGACGAAGTCGCTGGAGACGGTCCCGACGGCCTGGACGAAGCCGTCCGTGCCCACGAACGGCGCGACCGCGTCGAGCAGGTGCCAGCCGAGGTCGACCAGCGCCCCGCCCCCGGCGAGGCTGCGCTGGGTGAACCAGCCGCCGGCGTCGGGAACACCGCGGGCGCGCACCCACGAGACGTCCACGTGCCGGATCTCACCGAGCCGCCCGGCGAGGTCGTAGAGCGCGCGGGTATCGGCCCGGAAGCGGGACGCGCTGCCGGCCAGCAGCATCGCCCCGCCGGCCAGCTCGGCGGCGGCCAGGGTGTCGGCCTCGGCGGTGCTGAGGCAGACGGGCTTCTCCAGGAAGACCGGAACCCCGACGTTTAGCAACCGTGCGGCTACAAAGCTGTGCAGGTGGTTGGGGACCGCCACGACGGCGAGGTCCACCTCGGCCCGCCGCAGCGCGTCGGGGTCGTCGAACAGCCCGACCGGTGCCTGGCCGTCCAGCGCCGCGGCCAGCTCGGCCCGGGCCGCCGCGTCGGGGTCGACCAGCGCGACCACGTCGTACGCGGCGTGCTCGCGCAGGCGGGGCAGCCAGATCGACCGCCCGGCCCAGCCGAGCCCGACCACGGCGACGCGCACCCGGCCCGGGGCCGCGGAGACCACGGTCACCGAGGACGCGACGGACGGCGGGGCCACCGGCGCCGCCAGGGCCTCAGCGGAGGCCAGAGCCTCCGATGCCACCAGAGCCTGCGACGCCACCAGAACCTCGGACGACGCCAGGGCGCTCGCGGAGACGAGGGCCTCCCCGGACCCGAGGGCCTCCGCGGGCACCGGGGCCGCCGACGGCGCCACAGGCGTACTCGGAGCGGCCGGAGCGGCCGGCGAGCTCACGGTCGTCGTCACGCGTCCGCCAGCGTCTCGGCGATGATCGCCGCGATGTCGTGCATCTGCTCCTCGGTGCCGAGCAGCGTGCGGTGGTGCAGCCAGATGCCGTCCGCGCTCAGCGCCTCGACGTTCGGGCAGCGCGCGGCGATCTGGTCCACGGTCTCGTCGGGCGCGCCGGTCTCCCAGAAGCCGTCCGAGCGGTAGATCGAGCGGAACGCCGCGAACGCCGGCAGGCCGCGCTCGATCAGCGCGTCGACGAGGGCGTTGCGCCGCTCCTCGCCGAAGCCGGGCACCCGGAACATCGCCATGTAGTGCGAGTTGCGGTCACAGCGCGGGTCGCGGCTCTGCGGGACCACGCCGGGGATCTCGGCGAGCAGGCCGGACAGCACCGGCCAGCGCTGCTCACGGGTGTCGATCTGGCCGCCGAGCCGGGCGAGCTGCGCGCGCAGCACGGATGCCGAGAACTCGTTCATCCGGAAGTTCGAGCCGGACGTCTGGTGGAAGTAGCGGCGATCCGTCCGCGGACGGCCACAGCTGTGCCGCAGGAACGCCTGCTCGTACAGTTCGGCATCCGGGAAGGTCACCGCACCGCCCTCGCCGGCCGTCATCAGCTTGCCGTTCTGGAAGCTGAAGGCCGCGACGCTGCCGTGCTCGCCGACCTTGCGGCCCTGCCACTGCGTGCCGTGGGCGTGCGCGGCGTCCTGGATGATCGGGACACCGGTGTTCGCGGAGATCTTGGCGAGCGCGTCCATGTCCGACAGGTGACCGGCCATGTGGACCGGCATGATCGCCTTCGTCCGCGGTGTGATCGCGGTCTCCACCGCCGCCGGGTCGATGCAGTAGGTGTCGAGGTCGACGTCGACCGGGACGGCGACGGCACCGAGCCGCTGGGCGGCCTGCGACGAGGAGATGAACGTGAACCCGGGGACGATGACCTCCGTGCCGGGGCCGACCCCGAGCACCTGCAGCGCCAGCTCGAGCGCGTGGGTGCCGTTCGTCACCGCGAGGGCGTAGGGCGAGCCGTGGTACTCGGCGAACTCCCGCTCGAACGCGTCGACCTCGCCACCGCCCATGCGCCACCACTGACCCTGTTCCAGCGCGCGGATCAGTCCGTCACGTTCCGCGCCGTCGAACTGCGGCCAGGCGGGAAACTCGGGCGCCGGGCGTCGACTGTCGCTCATATACCTAACCCTTCATGACGGATACAGATGCCTGCGAGGCTGCGGCGATGTCGACAGCCCCCCCATGCCGGCCTTCGGCGGACGAAATCCATCGAACCCGGTGCGCAAAGGACGGTACTACGGGAACACCAGGCAACCGGCAGCGCTCTCCCGGATGTCCGCGGACGACGCTGTCACCACCCCGACACCACGGGTCCCCACCACCATCGAGCTTGCGAATCCGGCCGAGAGCGGGTAGGAGCAGCGCCACAGAGCCGGACCCCGACCGGGAGAGAAGCGCGGGCCCTGTTATAAACACCGTGCCCGGACATCCGCTACACCCTTGCAGAGGTACGCTGTGAGCAATCTTCTCCTGCTGAACGGCCCGAACCTCGGGATTCTCGGCAGGCGCCAGCCCGAGATCTACGGAACGGCCACACTCCGCGACATTGAGGAGGCCATGGCCGCGCGGGTCGCCGCCCGGGGCTGGAAGATCGTGTCGGTCCAGCGCGAGTCCGAGGGCGAGCTGATCCACGCCATCCAGGACAACTACGACTCCGTGGGTGCGGTCGTCAACCCGGGTGCGCTCATGGTCGCCGGCTGGAGCCTGCGCGACGCGTTGGCCAACTACCCGCGGCCGTGGATCGAGGTGCACCTGTCGAACGTGTGGGCTCGTGAATCGTTCCGGCACGAATCGGTCATCTCGCCGCTGGCCGCCGGAATCATCGCCGGGCTCGGCCCGCTCGGCTACGAACTGGCCGCCGACGCGCTCATGAAGACCGTCACAGCACCCTGAATCTGCGGCACCGCCGGGATGCGGCGCAATGCGCCGATGCCTACTCGCGCAACAGGCGTCACTGTGACGGCTACCTCACGTTGAAGCTCACGCCCGGCATCGGCGGTGGGCGGACCGGTGCCGCCGCGAACCGCCCCGCCCGGCACCTACGGGCTACCCCCGGACGACGATTACCGGCGCAACGGAATTCGCTGTGGGCCGGCGGCCCACCCCGGTCGGACCAGACCTGGACCGGCCGCCGGGTATGAGCCAGACCAGCAGTCACGTAAGAGTGGATCCGTGCACGGGTACGAACCCGCCGGGCACCCACCGGTCGGGCACGTTGGGGCGGAATTGGATTTCCCGACACAGGCTGTTGCCTAATTCTCGATGAGCACGGTCATGTTCCCGCGCCCGGCACTGCTACAGTTCTGGGCGGGAGGGGACCCACCGAGGCAACGCATTGTGAAGACGGGAGGGCACGTGCCCGCGGCTCGCCCCATGAGGAATCCCGCCGCCCGGCCGCGCACCGTCGAATACGGCTTCGGCGACGACGCCGCCGCTGGCGCGGACACCGATCACCAGACGTCGATTCACCCGGTGACCACTCACCCGGAGACCAATCACCCGGCGAGCGCTCACCGGACCACGACTCGCCCGGCCACGAGTCACTCAACCGCGAGGCGCCCGGCCGCGGCACGCGCGACCGGCGCGCGCTCGAGCGGCGCGCACGGATCGCGGCGGCCGCCGCTCGATGGCCGGCTCGCCCGCACGGCGTTCGCGGTCACCGCGGCGCTGACGCTACTCGGTGGGGTCGGTCTCGGCCGGGGCCTCGCAGGCCCCGACGGCTCCGACTCCGCGGTGGACGCGCTCGCGGCGACCGGGGCCGGCCGCGTGCCCCCGCCCGCCGCCGTCCACACGACCGGGCCCACCGTCACCGCACCCGCGCGGCCGGCTGCCTCCGGGCTCACCGCGGTACAGGTGCCCACGGCCGCGCTCACGAGCGCTCCGCCGCCCGCCGCCGCGCAGGCCCTGCCGGTGGCGGCGCCGCCGGCGCCCGCCGCCGCGGCCGCGGGGAACCCGTTCGCCGGCGCCCGGTTCTACATCGATCCCGCGGACCAGGTCGCCGCCGCGATCAACGCGCTGCGCGGCGGGAATCCCTCCGCCATCGCGGCGCTGGAGAAGATTCTGCGTGGCGCGCACGCGGACTGGTTCGGATATGCCGATCCGGCCACGACCCAGCGCAAGGTGGCCGGCCGGGCCGGCACCATCAGGGGTAACGGCGCGCTGCCCGTCTTCGTGGCCTACGCGATTCCGAACCGCGACTGCGGAAGCTATTCCGCCGGCGGCGCCGGTGGCGCGCAGGGTTATCGCGACTGGATCGCCGGCTTTGCCGCCGGGATCGCCGGCGGGCCGGCCGCGGTCGTGCTCGAGCCCGACGCCATCGCCCAGATCGACTGCCTCTCCCCCGCCGACCAGCAGACGCGCTACGGGATGCTGTCGAACGCGGTCGACGTCCTGAACGCCGCCGGGGCGACCGTCTACCTCGACGCCGGCAACGCCGGCTGGCACAGCGCCGTCACCATCGCCGCCCGGCTGAAGTCGGCGGGCGTCGACCGGGCGCGCGGATTCGCACTGAACGTGTCGAACTTCGGTACCACCGCCAGCGAAGTCGCCTTCGGTGACGCGGTCAACGCCGCGCTGGGCGGCGGAGCCCACTTCGTCGTGGACACCAGTCGCAACGGCCTGGGCCCGGCGCCGGACAACGCCTGGTGCAACCCGCCCGGCCGCGCGCTCGGAACGCCGCCCACCGCCGCGACGGGCGACAGCGACGTCGACGCATTCTTCTGGGTGAAGATCCCCGGGGAGTCGGACGGCACCTGCAACGGCGGCCCCGCCGCCGGCCAGTTCTGGCCGGACTACGCCGTCGGCCTGGGCAGCCGGGCCGGCTGAGGAACGCTGATCAGGGCCGCTGCCTGGCCCGATGGTGGAACGGCCGGCGCCATGCCCGGTTGGGCACGGCGCCGGCGGCGGGCGGCGGCGGCGTTGTCGGTTTCCGCGCCGCCACAGTCCGGATCATTTCCGCGCCGTACCAGTTCAAGCAGGGTGCCACCTGCTTCGACACAAACATCTGACCGCGGCCACCGGTGTCAGAAATACGCGAGGCCCCGGTACCTGCGGCCGATCCCCACGAATGTGTGTTGCCTGATCGTCACGCTGTCAGAGCGCCGATCAAGCCGAAAAGAGCAGCCGGTCAGTAAAGTTTCGTGGGTGTTTCGACCGGACCTGGAAAGCCGTCAGATTTCCCTCCCCGAGCAGACCGTCGAGCTTCCGGCGGACCTCCTGGATCCGCTCGCGCACGTCGTCGCGGAGGTATTTCCGCAGCTGGTGGCCCATATTCCGCCCACCCCCGCGGCTGAGCTCGGCCGGCTCGGCGCGACGGCGCCCGCTCCGGTCCCGCTCCCACCCGCACCCGCCGGACCGGTGTTGACCGCGTTGCGTTCGGCCGGGCCGCGCCTACCGGAACGACTGCTCGGCGCGCTCGAGCTCGCCATCGACGAGCTTCCGCTGCGCGCCCCCCGCGGCCTGGCCAGGGGCCTGGTCGACGCCCCGCCGAACGGGCCGCGCGGCGGGAACGGATCGCGCGCGTCCGCGGCCGCCGCAGGCGAGTCCGAGGCGGTCCAGGCGGTCGCGATCCTGGATGAGGTCCATCCCGGGGTGTCCGATCTGATCCACAGCTACCTGCGCACGCTGGTCGAGCATCCCGCCGTGGCCCCGCTGCTGGCGGCGGACGACCCCGCCGCGGCCGGCCCGCTCGACGGCCGCGGCTCGGACGGCCGCCCGCTCGACGGCACCGCACTCGGCAGCACCGCGAACGGCGAATCCGCGAACGGCGGGTCCGCGTTCGGCGGGAGCCTGTTCGGGCCGCCGGACGAGCTGGCCGACGAGCCCACCCTGGCCGCCCGGCACGGGGCCGCCCACCTGGCACTCGCGGTCACCGTCGCCGCCGCCGTCCTGCGGGAGCTGGACCCGCCGATGATCGGCACCGGCGCGCCGGGGATCGTCGGCACGGCCGTGGGGTCCGTCGCGCTGGTGCTGCCGGGCCGGCCGATGCCACTCGCCTACCCGGCCGCACTGCTGGCCCGGCGCCGCGCGGAGTACCGGCTGCCGCGGCAGGCCGCCGGCTGCGTCACCGTCGACGGGCACTGCTTCGGGCTGGTGGAGGGCGAGCTGCCGAATCCGCCGAGCTTCGCCCGCAACGGCCTGGTGGAGGCCGTCTCCGGCGGTGTCCTCGTCCGGACCGGCATGGGCACGGGCCGGGTACGGGTGTCGCTGCGGGTGCTGGCGACACCGCCGGCCCCGCCGGTCCCCGCCGACGCCGTCCGCTGGGACGAGATCGTCGACGTGAGCTGGACGGCCGCGAACGGCGCCGCCGCGGTGGCCGGCGCCGGAGCGAGCGCCGCCGGCGGCGGCGGCACCACGACAACGGGCGTCGGCGCCGGGGCCGGCTCGGCCGCCGACCTCGGCCACCTGACGACACCGCCCTGGCCCGGGGACTACCGGCTGCGGGTTTACGCCCACGGCCGGGACGGCGCCGGCGAGGACGAGACCTACGAGCTGGTGGTGTGGAGCGCCCCGGCCGCGCCCGAGACCGTCCACCGGCGCACCGACCAGCTGGGGCACCGGCTGCGCGGCGAGGAGCTTCCGCCGGTCGTGACGGTGCCGGAGACCCGCTACCGGTGGGTGCGCCGGCGCAGCGCCTTCCGCGAGGCCGCCACGTTCACCATCGTGGTCGGCGCCTCGCCCGAGGACGTCGTGCGCTGCTTCGACGCCGATCCCGGCGCGCCGTGCTCGCTGTCCCGGCTGCGCGCCGACCGGCGCACCGACCCGTACGTGCTGGTTCTGCCGCTCGACGGCGACGACCGCGCGGTGCTCGCCGTCGAGGACAACGGCTTCCAGGGCTCCCGGCACCCGGTGCTGTCCGCGGTCTCCCGGCACGGCCTGGCGGCGAGCATGTTCTGGAACATCAACGCGCTCACCCGGCTCTCGCTCGCCCGGGACGGCGAGGTGCTCGCCGCGTTCGAACCGGGGCCGGACGCCGTCCCCGACGCGGTCGTGCCGCTCCTGCGGGACGTCGACCTGGCCGGTGCGACGGACCGGGTCGCCAAGGGCCTCGTCGTCGTCGAACGGTTCACCGGGCATCCGGTCCTCTCCGAGCACCTGGACCGGATCATCGAGAACGACGTGGCGTACCTGATCAACCAGCACTGACCGGGCGGATCCACGTCATTCGGCCCGCAGCGCGGTCGTGGCCCTGGTCCCGGCCGCCCAGCCGGCCGGGACCAGGGCGCCGAGCACCGCGATCAGCAGGCCGCCGAGGACCAGCAGGGCGGCGGCCACCGGGCCGTACACGTCGATGTACGCCCGTGGCATGCCGGTCCTGGCGGCCGTGCCCATCAGCGGGACGACGCGGTGGTGCAGCGCGACGCCGGCCGGCACCCCCATCGCCGCGGCGCAGACGCCGATGCCCCCGGCCGAGGTCAGCACCATCGCGAGGACCTGCCGCGGCGTCATGCCCACCGCCTTGACGACACCGAGGTCGTGGACACGCTCCCGGGTGTCCAGGACGACGGTGTTGAGCACGCCGAGGCCCGCGACGACCACCAGGAGCAGCGTGAGCGAGGCGATCAGCGCGTCCATGACCGCGATCACCTCGGAGCCCTCCTCGAGGTTCGCCCGCACCACCGCCGGGTGGGAGGCGAGCGCGTCCTGCAGGGTGTCGACGTAGCGCACCAGGTCGGTCCCCGGCTGGAGATCGATGCTGAAACTGTCGACGGCCAGGCCGAGATCGAGACCGCGCAGCGAGGTCTCGTCGGTGGCGAGGTCGACAGTGTCGTCATCGAGATCGAAGACCTCGCCGACGATCCGCAGGGCCACCGACACCCCGTGGTCGGTGACGGTCACGGTGTCGCCGATCCCCGCGCCGGTCTCGTCCAGGAACCGCGTGTCGGCGACCGCCTCGCCCGGCCCCCGGAACCAGTCACCGGAGATCATCGGACGTGCGCCCCAGGATGAGTCGCCGGTGTGGGCGGTGACCGTCACCGGCCCGACGATCCCGAGCGCGTACACCTCGGCGTGCGCGCTGGTGAAGAAGCGGGCGGTACCCGGCTGCGCCGCGATCACCTTGGCCACGTCCGCGGCATCGCCCGCGTCCGCCACCTCACCCGCCGCGACCGGTGCCTGTGCCGGGCCCGGTGCCGCGACTCCCGACTTCGGGCCATGCGCCACCCGGACGTGGGTGCTCACGACGACCTCTCCGGCCTCGTCCCGGCTGTTGTCCGCCGCGATGGAGTCGAGTGTCGAGGCCAGGCCGACCGCGAACGAGACCCCCAGCGCCCCGAAGCCCACCGCGACGGCGAGCACGCCCGAGCGGGCGGGACGGGCGAACGGATGGGCGAGCCCCAGACTCAACGGCCGTGGCAGCGGCAGCCGGGCGGCGAGCCGGCCCGCCCACCGACCGCGGCCCGGTCGGGGCACGCGCCCGAGCCGCATCGCGTCGACGGGGCTGCGTCGCCCGGCGTGCAGGGCGGGCAGCAGCGCGGCGACGGCGACGAGCGCGAGCGCGCCCGCGCCGACGGCCGCGTCGACCCAGAGCGGCACGGACGGCGCGACGGCGCCGTAGGCGGCCGCCGACCCGTCGAAGACCACCATGGCGAGCAGGTTGCCGCACAGGATGCCGAGGCCGACACCGCCCGTGGCCGGGACGAGCACCTGGGCGACGTGTGCCCCGGCCGCCTGGGCCGGGGTGAGCCCCAGCGATCTCAGCACCCCGGTGCGCCAGATCGTCGCGCCGACGCCACCCGCGACGACGGTGCCGACGATCAGCACGGACATGGCCAGGCCGAGCACGCCGAACGCGGCCACGAACGGCGTGAACACCGCGGTCCGGACGAGCGCGCCCGCCCGGACGTCCAGGTAGGACCTGGTCCCGGTCACCGCGCCGGCGGGCATCCCCGCCGAGATCGCCGCCCGGCCGGAGTCGATCGCGTTCTCGGTGCCGGCGGCGGTGAGCCGGTAGAGCATCTGGAGGCCCGCCGGAACGTCCCGCGAGACGAACGCCGCCAGGGCGTCCGGCGCGACCCAGGCCCGGGCGCTGCCACCGGCCGAGTGAGCGAGACCCACCACGGTCAGCACGGGGGCTCCGGGCAGGTCGGGCAGCTGGAGGCGGGCGCCGAGCAGCGAGGGTGGCAGGGAGTCCGGGTCGAGAACGATCTCTCCTCGGTTGGTGGCCCATCGGCCCTCGATGACAGCGACCTGGTCGATCGAATCGGGGCCGCTGTCCGGCTGGTTCCGACCGACCACGGTCAGGGATGGCAGTCCGAGCCCGACGGGCAGTCCCGGCGGGCCGCCGACGATCCGGGGCCGCAGCTCGGCGACGGGGAACGGGCCGGCAGCCTGCGCCACCGGCGCCGCCGACCCGGTGGCGGCGAGCCGCGCGGCCGTCACCTTCGTCGCGTCGAACTGGACCGTGAGGTGCGCGCCGTGCTGGGCTGCGAACGCGCGGTCGAACGGTGCGCGTGACCCGGCGATCAGACCGAGCGCGAGCACCGAGGCCGTCACGGCGAGCAGCGTGGTCAGAGCCACCACCGACGCCTGCGCCCGGCGCCGGCTGACACCGGCGAGCACGACCCGTGCCAACGGCCCGGCGGGGTTCATCGGGACACCGGCGCCGGGCCACCGGTCACGGTCCCGCCGGTCCCGCCGACGGCGGACCCGTCGGTGCCGCAGGCTGCTGTCGTCTCAGCGTCCCGGGCGACGGACCCGTGGGTGTCCCGGGCGACGGTCCCGTCCGCCAGCTCGACGGTGCGGCTCGCGCACGAGGTGGCGAGCGCCGCATCGTGGGTGACCAGGAGAAGTGTCTGCCCGTCGGCATTGACCGCGGCCAGCAGGTCCCGGACCTGGGCGGCGGCGACGCTGTCCAGCGCACCGGTCGGCTCGTCCGCGAGGAGAAGCGCGGGCCGGTTCATCAGTGCGCGGGCGACGGCGACCCGCTGGCGCTCGCCGCCGGACAGCCGTCCCGGGTAGGCGCCGCCGTGCCTGGCCACACCGAGGTAGCCGAGCAGCTCGTCGGCCCGGGCGCGCGCCCGGGCCGACGGTGTGCCGGCGAGCTGGGCGGGCAGCAGCACGTTGTCGAGGACCGTCAGGTCATCCAACAGGTTGAAAAACTGGAAGATCATTCCGATCCGCGCGCGACGGAACTTCGCCGCGGCGGTCTCGTTCAGCCGGTCGACCCGCACGCCGTCGACCGTGACACTGCCGGTACTCGGCCGGTCCAGCCCGGCCACCATGTTGAGCAGCGTCGACTTGCCACTGCCGGACGGCCCGACGATTGCCAGCGATTCGCCGGGTGCCACGGTGAGCGAGAGCCCGGCCAGCGCCGACGCGGCACCGTCGTATCTCTTGGTGATGTCGTGGATGGCGATGGCTGGGGGCGCGGGCATGGGTCCTCCACAGGTCTGAGTCGGTCGGCCACGACGCGGCCCGCGGCCGGTCACCCGTGCGGTGTCACCGCCCGACGTCCCGACCGGCGGCGCCAGCCCCCGGGGTGGGCTGTGCCGGCGAGTGATCCGGGCCGCGTCGGTCGGGACGCTAGGGGCCGGCGCGGGGCGGGCGCGTCGGCCGTCGCGCCGATGTCCGCTCCTCCGCCCGGCGCACCGGGCGCGACGTCATCCCTGCGAGGTAGGCCGGCGATGTACGGCCACTGCGCACCTCAGCGGATGTGGACGGACGCCGCTCTTGCCAGACTGGGCCGGTGATCTGGGCGGCGATCCGGCGGCATCGGGAACGGGCCGGCCCGGCCAGCCTCACCGTCTGGGCGTGGGTGGCCGACGCGATCCTCGCCCTGGTGCTGGCCCTGGGCGTGGTGACCGCCATCAACGGTGACCGCCTCCTCGCGGTGCCCGCACCGGGGACCTCGCAGTCGGCACGCGTCGAACGGCAGAGTCGACCGGTCCTCCCGCTCACACGGGTGACCCCCGTACCACCGGTGGAACCGGTACCACCAGTGGAACCGGTACCGCCGGCAGCACCGGTACCGCCGGTGGCCCCGGAACCGCGGGAGGTGCCGTCACGCGCGGGCCCGGCTCAGGTGTTCCCATCGCAGTTCGTCGCCGTCCAGACGCCGGTCGCCGACTGGCAGCTGGCGCTGGCCGTCCTCGCCGCGCTACCGCTGGCCGCGCGGCGGCGGTTCCCGCTGGCGACCTACGGGTGCGTCATCGCCGCCGCGTCGTTACTCCAGCTGGACGTGCACATCGATGACCTGACGACGTTCACCTTCACGGCCTGCCTGATAGCCGGGTACAGCGCGGCGATGTACAGCCCGCACCGGGCGTGGGCGGCGGCGGGCATCGCCGGTGGTGCCGTGCTGCTCACGCTCGGCCACCACACGACGATCCCCAGGATCAGCTCTGACTACTTTCCCTTCCTGGTCCTGATCCCGCTCGGCCTCGCGGCGAACGCCGCCCACACCCGCACTCAGCGCGCGCGGGTGCAGGAGGCGGAACGGGCCGCGGCGAGCCGGCAGGCCACCGATCAGGAGCGGGCCCGCATCGCACGCGAGCTGCACGACGTCGTCACCCACAATGTGAGCGTGATGGTGATCCAGGCCGGCGCCGCCCGCAAGGTGCTCGACGCCAACCCCGATCTGGCGCGCGAGGCCATCCGTGCGGTCGAGACCAGCGGCCGCAGCGCGATGACCGAGCTGCGTCACGTGATGGGCCTGCTGACGATGAGTGGCGGTGCCCCGGATGGGGGGGACGACGGCCCGGGCCCCAGCCCACAGCCGGGGCTCGGCCGGGTCGACGAGCTGGTGCGGCGCGTTCGCGACACCGGAGTGGACGTCGAGCTGAGTGCGACGGGAACGCCGGTGCCGTTGCCCGCCGGCGTCGACCTGGCCGCGTTCCGCGTGGTGCAGGAGGCCCTGACCAATGCCGTCAGGCACGCCGCCGGGGCGCGGGTCCGGGTCGCCGTGGTCTACGCACCGGGTCTGGTCCGGGTCGAGGTGACCGACAGCGGCGGCGTCCGGGCGGCGGCCGCCGGGGCGGGCAGCGGCGCCGGGCTGCTCGGCCTGCGGGAACGGCTCGCCGTCTACGGCGGCACGCTGGCGGCGGGCCCGCGCCCGACCGGCGGGTACCGGGTGCTGGCCGAGATCCCGCTGGACGGTCCGTGACCCCGCCACGGGTGGTCGTCGCCGACGACCAGGCGCTGGTCCGGGCCGGGTTCCGGATGATCCTCACCGCCGACGGGATCGAGGTGGCCGCCGACGCCGCCGACGGCGCCCAGGCCGTCGACGCTGTCCGGCGGACCCGCCCGGACGTCGTGCTCATGGACATCCGCATGCCGGTGATGGACGGGCTGGAGGCCACCCGCCGGATCCTGAGCGGCACGGCGGAGGCGCCCCGGGTGATCATCCTGACGACGTTCGACGTCGACCAGTACGTCTACGCGGCGCTGACCGCCGGGGCCAGCGGCTTCCTGCTCAAGGACGTCAGTCCCGAACAGCTGGTGGCCGCCGTCCGGCTGGTCCGCGCGGGGGACGCGCTGCTCGCGCCGACGATCACCCGCCGGTTGGTGGAACGGTTCGCATCACCGGAGCGGGTGGCCGCCGCGACGCACCGCGACCTGGCGACGCTCACCCCGCGGGAGCTCGAGGTCCTCCGGTTCCTCGCGCGTGGTCTGAGCAACGCCGAGCTGGCCGCACGTTTCCAGCTCAGTGAGGCCACGGTGAAGACTCATG
This sequence comes from Parafrankia sp. Ea1.12, assembly GCF_900465275.1. Taxonomy (NCBI): domain Bacteria; kingdom Bacillati; phylum Actinomycetota; class Actinomycetes; order Frankiales; family Frankiaceae; genus Parafrankia; species Parafrankia sp. Ea1.12. The sequence goes on from NZ_UBIZ01000076.1 coordinate 26,918, forward strand.
TGGCCCGGATCCTCGGCAAACTGCGGCTGCGGGACCGGGTGCAGGCGGTCGTCGTCGCCTACGAGACGGGACTGGTCACCCCGGGGGGCCGCCCCTGAGCGGTCCGGTCGCGCCCGGACCCGGCCCGGCCGGACCCGACGCTTCGGGCCCGGGACCGGCCGCGTCGGCCCCGGGCGAGTCCGCCCCGGGCACCTCGGCCCCAGCTACGTCGGCCCCAGCTACGTCGGCCCCGGCAGCACCGGTCCCGACCCGATCACGGCCCGACGCCTCGAGGAGGACGGGCTCCGCCGGCACCGACTCGAGGAGGCCCACCGCGAGCGGGACCGGCTCGAGCGGGTCCCGCTCGACATGGTGGGCACCGCGCAGCACCGACGCCGCCGCGGCGATGAGGCCGAGCAGGGCCGAGGCCACGAACACGACGACGAGGCCGTCGTGGAACGGCGTCGAGATGAGGTGGGGGAAGAACTCGCGGCCGGTGACGGTCGCCCGGTGGTCCGGCGTCAGGTCGTCCAGCGTGCCGGTCGAGCTCAGCAGGTGCTCGACCGGGTTCAGGCCGAGCACCGCGGCGAACAGCGACGCGACCGGGGGCAGGGAACCGACCTGCTGGGCGACGTCGGCGGACACGCCCTCCGCCCGCAGGCCGGCGGAGAAGGCTCCCGGCAGGCTGCCCGCCAGCCCGGCGACCATGAGTGAGAAGAAGAGCCCGATGGACAGCGCGCCACCGGCGTTCTGGAAGGTCGAGCGCATCCCGGATCCGACCCCGCGCAGGTGCGCCGGGACGCTGCTCATGATCGAGGACGAGTTCGGCGCGGCGAACATCCCGGCGCCGATGCCGTTCACGGTGATCAGCAGGCCGAACGCCCAGTAGGAGAAGTTGACGGGCAGCAGCATGAGGCCGACGAAGCTGCCCGCGAACACCAGCATCCCGGTGGTGGCCAGGCCGCGGGCGCCGGAGCGGTCGGACAGGAACCCCGACAGCGGGCCCGCCACGAGGACACCGGCGGTCAGTGGCAACAGGTAGATTCCGGCCCAGAACGGGGTGTCGTCGAAGTCGTAGCCGTGCAGGGGCAGCCAGATCCCCTGCAGCCAGATGATCAGCATGAACTGCAGACCGCCGCGCGCGACCGACACCGCCAGGCCGGCCGCGTTCCCGGCGCTGAAGGCCCGGATTCGGAACAGCGAGAGCTCGAACATCGGCGACTCGAACCGCTTCTCGATCACGACGAAGGCTGCCAGCAGCGCCACTCCCCCGATGAGCAGCACCAGGACCTTGGGGCTGCTCCAGGCCATCGCGTGGTTCTTGTAGGGCTGCAGGCCCTCGGTGACGGCGATCAGCACCGCCCCCAGGCCCACCGAGAAGGTGATGTTGCCCCACCAGTCGAAGCGGCCCCGTTCCGGGCGGTCCCGGCGCTCGGGCTCGCGCAGCGTCCGGTAGGCCCAGATGGTGCCGAAGACACCGACGGGCACGTTCACCCAGAACACCGCCCGCCAGTCCAGGACCGCCAGCACCCCGCCGGCGACCAGGCCGATGAACTGCCCGGCGAGCGCGGCGACCTGGTTGATGCCGAGCGCCAGACCGCGCTGGTCGGGCGGGAACACGTCGGTGAGGATCGCGGCCGAGTTGGCGGCCAGCATGGAGCCGCCGACCGCCTGCAGCACGCGCCAGCCGATCAGCCACATCGCGGCGCTGCGCCCGTGGAAGGGATCGAAGGACAGCAGGATGGAGGCGACGGTGAAGACCACAAAGCCGGCGTTGTAGATCCGCACCCGGCCGAACATGTCGCCCAGCCGCCCCAGCGGCACGACGAGCACCGCCTGCACCAGGCGGTATCCCATGATCATCCAGAGCAGATAGCTCACGTTACCGGGCGCCAGCGGATCCAGGTCGATGCCGAGGAAGATCGGCGGCAGGGCGATCAGGACGATGGAGCCGTCGAGCGCCGACATGAAGACCGCGGCGGTCGTGTTCGCCAGGACGGCCCAGCGGCGATCGCCGTGCTTGGTGACGGCCGCCATCAGATGCGCTGCGCCAGGCGCTCGAGCAGCGGCGCGGCGGCCTTCAGGCAGGCCAGCTCGTCGTCGTCGAAGCCGCTGGACAGCGCCCGCGCGAGCTGCTCGCTGCGGGCGTTTCGCCTGTCCCGCAGCGCCTCGCGGCCGGCGTCGGCGAGCGAGAGGATCACCCGGCGGCCGTCGTCGGGATCGGGCCGGCGTTCGACGAGGCCACGCTCCTCCAGGCCGCCCAGGGTCGCCCCCATCGACTGCGGGCTGATCGTCTCCTGCTTCGCGAGGGCCGCGGCGGTGGTCGGGCCGCCGCGCTCAAGGCGCACCAGGGCCGCGATCTCCCCGACGGTCAGCTCACCGTCGGGCTGCACCAGACGCAGCCGCCGCCCCAGCAGGCTCATGCTCAGCCGCAGCCCGGCCGCGATCTCGAGGAGGTCGGCGAGTTCGACGGGCCCGGCGGCGTCCGCCTCGACGATCTCAGCGTCAGCGAACATTCCGTCAGCCTAGACTTACAAGTCCAGCCTGACCAGATGTGTCCGGGTCAGTGGGCCGACGTCACGGAATCGGAAGCGCCGGCCGGTGATCTGGGCTTACTGTTCGGGCATGGCTGACATCGCGCCGGTGGTTCTCGTCCACGGCCTCGCGTCGTCGAGCGAACACGGCTGGCGTGCAGCCGGCTGGATCGACCTGCTCCAGGAGACGGGCCGTGAGGTCGTCGCGGTCGACCTGCCCGGACACGGCCGCTCCCGCCGGGACACCGATCCGGCGGCCTACCCCGACGCCGCCGCCGAGATCGCCGAGGCGTTCGCCGGGCGCGGCGCCGTCGACGCCGTGGGCTTCTCCGCCGGCGCCCACCTGTTGCTCGAGTGCGCGGTGCGCGGGCTGGCGCCGTTCAACCGGCTCGCCCTGATGGGCGTCGGCCCACGGCTGCTGGAGCCCCGCCCGCAGCGGGGCCCGGTTCTCGGTGCCACACCGTCCGAGGACGACGGCACCGACATCCTGGCCCGCCTGATCCGCGGGCTCGCCCGGCGCGCCGGCAACGACATGGCGGCGGTGGACGCGTTCGCCCGCCGGCCGAGGCGGACGCTCACCACGACCGAGCTGGCCACCGTCGGCTGCGAGGTCCTGATCGTCACCGGCGAGCGGGACGAGGGGGCGGGCTCACCCGAGGAGCTGGCCGCGCTGTTCCCCAAGGCCACCGGACGGACCATCGAGGGCGCGGACCACTATTCCGTGCAGGCCAACCCGCGGGCGATGAACGCCGTGCTGGACTTCCTCGGCGTCTGACCGCCCCGGCGGGCAGGCGCGCGGCCAGGCGCCGACGGGTCGGCGCCTGGCCGGCCCGCGGTCTCAGTCGACGTCGATGATCTGCCCGTTGCGGAACATGTCGACGAACAGCGCGTGGTCGTGGTGGACCTGGGCGCCGTAGTCGTGCGCGAACTCGACCAGGGACGCCGTGAACGCCTTCTCGTCCGCCGAGATCGCCTCGTGGATCGCGTCCTCGGTGGAGAAGCTGACCAGGTCGTGCTCGCTCTCGTCGTCGGCGACGGCGTGCATCCGCGCGGTCGACCGGCCGAGGTCGGCGACCAGGGCGAACATCTGCTCCCGCTCGTTCACCTCGGACCAGTCCAGATCCTGGGCGTACGGCGACACCTCGGCGACGAGCTGGCCGACGCCGTCGACCTCGGTGTGGCCGAGCCAGGTGTCGCTGTCGGCCTGCAGCGCCCGCTGCGAGACGGCCGTCCGATGGCCCTGGTGGTGGAAGTACTCCCGGATCCGTTCGTCGGAGACGAAGCGGCTGACCGCCGGGACCTGCCCCTGCTTCATGTACAGGACGACGTCGTTGTCGAGCGCCTCGGTCTGGCCCTCGACCAGCAGGTTGTAGGACGGCAGGCCGGCGCTGCCGATGCCCACCCCGCGCCGGGCGACGACGTCCTTGACGGTCAGCGACACCGGGCGGGTGCGCCGGCCCGGCGGCACCGTCGCCAGGTAGCGGTCGAACGCCTCGAGGACCTTCGCGCGGGTCTCCTCGTCAACCGCGGTGACGCCGTCGACCCGCGCGAAGCGCCGGTCGTAGTGCTCGACCACCGTGAGGTCGTCGAGCAGGCCGACCCGGGTGGAGCGCCGTGCCTGCTGCAGGAACGCGTGCACCACGCCCGAGGTGGACGTCCGGGTCAGCAGGTCCGCCGACGACCCGCCCTCGGCGAGGTCGCGGATCTTCTCCCGGTAGGCGTCCGCGCAGGCCTCGACGAGGCCCGTGATCACGGCGTCGCTGAGCGCCTTGGCGCGGCCCAGCAGCGCGAGGCTCGCCACCAGCCGGCGCAGGTCCCAGCGGAACGGCCCGACGTAGGCCTCGTCGAAGTCGTTGACGTTGAAGACCAGCACGCCGTTGCTGCTCATGTAGGTGCCGAAGTTCTCCGCGTGCAGGTCACCGTGGATCCACACCCGGCTCGTCCGCTCGTCGAGGAACGGGTCGTCGATGTCGTGGACGTCGGCGTAGAAAAGCGCGGCCGAACCCCGGTAGAACGCGAACGGCGAGGCCGCCATCTTCCGGAACTTGCGCCGGAACGCGCCCGGCTCGGCGGCCATCAGCTCGCCGAACGCCGCCGTGAAGACGTCCCCGATCACCTGGGCGCGCTCGGATTCGGGGGCGGGCCGTAGAACGCCGTCAGGCCCGCGACCGCGTCCGCCATCGCCGCCCGCAGCTCCGGGGGATCGAGCACCTCCAGCTCAGGGCCGAGGACGAGCAGGTCGCCTCGGGCGTGCCGGACCGACTCGATCGGGAGCTCGGCGCGCACCCAGCCGTCGGCGTCGGGGTCGCCCGCGGTCTGCTCGACGGCCCGCGCCACCGCCGGGGCGAGCCGGAAGGGAACCATCCGCCGGCCCTCCGGCGACAGGCGCACCGTGGCGGTCCCCCGGTAGACGCCGGCCTCGTACCTGGCGGTCCACTGCTCCCAGTAGGCCGCCAGGTCGAACCGCTCCGGCCGTTCGAACGTCTCCGGCATCGCCTCGAGACCGAGAATCCTCGCGACCCGGTACACCCGCACGGACGCCTCGAACGCCTCCGCCGTCTCCGGTGTCTCCGGTGTCTCCGCGGGTGGAGCGTCCGCGATGTCGGCCCGGCCGTCGCCGGGGCAGGCGGCGGCTACGACATACCAGGTGCCGCTCTTGAGGACCACGCCGAGCGGCTCCAGCTCGCGGACGACCCGGCGCGGTGCGCGCCAACGCAGGTAGGTGATCCGGATGCGCCGCCGCCCCCACACCGCACCGGCGACCTCGGCGAGCAGCGGCACCGGCTCGGCGGCGCGGAACCAGCCGGGCGCGTCGAGGTGGAACAGCTCCCGCACCCGAAGTGCCCGCTCACGGGCCTCGGCCGGGAGCGCGGCGAGCAGCTTGAGCTCGGCGGCGGCGGCGACCGCGCCGAAACCGAGCTCGGCGGCGGCGTCCGGGAGCCCGGCGAACAGCAGGGAGTCGGCCTCGTCCGAGGTCAGCCCGGTCAGCCGGGTGCGGTAGCCGGCGAGCAGCTCGTAACCGCCGGTGGCCCCACGCTCCGCCAGCACCGGGACGCCGGCCTCGGCGAGCGCGTCCAGGTCCCGGTAGACCGTGCGGACCGACACCTCCAGCTCGGCGGCCATCTCACGGGCCGTCAGCCGGCCGCGGGTCTGCAGCAGCAGGAGGACGGAGAGGAGCCGGCTGGCACGCACGACCGAATTCTCCCCCGTCTCCCTCTGTCATCTCCCGGCGATACCTGACAGGAGAAGTCAGTTATCGACGCCAGGATGGGTGTTGACAGCGCACCGACGCGTGGAACCAACGAGCGAAGGAGTTCGACCATGGCAACCACGGAGATCGCCCAGCCCAGCCAGGCCGTGCCCGTGACCTGGGCAGGGCTGATGCTCGACTGCCCGAACGCGAAGGATCTGGCGGCCTTCTACGGCGAGCTGACGGGCTGGGGCGTCGGCGGCGCGGACGAGGAGGGCGCCTGGGCGTTCCTGAGCCCGCCGGGCACCGAAATCATGATCGGCTTCCAGCGCGTCGAGAGCTACCAGCCGCCGAGCTGGCCCGACCAGTCCGCGCCCCAGCAGGTCCACCTCGACTTCCGCGTGGCGGATCTGGAGGCCTCGATCAGCCTCGCGGAGAAGCTTGGGGCGACGCAGGCCGAATTCCAGCCGGGGGGCGAGCGCTGGCGGGTGCTGCTCGACCCGGCCGGCCACCCGTTCTGCCTCTGCCCGCCGGCGCAGGAGGGCTGAGCGCGGCGTCCGCAGAGCGGCGGATCGCGTTCATGTCACCTGTTCTTCGCCCGATGGTCGCGCTGGGCAGCCACAATTGTACGGATGTGGTACTTCCCGGCGGATCCTGACCCTCGCCCGATCCGATGACACCGGCGGATGGCGACACGCCGGGCGGCCGCCACCGGCGGCCCCGGCAGCAGCCCCGTAACGGCCGCGTCCGGACGGCGTTGCCAGTGGTCGCCACGGCGGGGCTGCTGCTGCTCTGCTCCGGCGCGGCGGCCCGGCCGGAGTCGGAGCCGTTGCCATCCGATCAGGCCGGCCGGTGGAACCTGGCGGATTCCAAGCCGCCGGGCACGGCGCCGACCGACGTGGCGAGCCTCACCGAGATCCCCGCGGGCCTCGACCCACTCGGAGAGGACTCTGGTGCGGCCGGCGATGGCGGTACCGACGCGACGACCGCCCCGGGGGACGAGACCGGCGGGGACGGGAGCGCCGGCCGCGGGAGCGGGAGCGACGACGGCTCGGGGCCGGCGGGCACTGTCATCACGGGTGGGCGGGGCGTCCCCGACCGCGTCCTCGACGCCTACCGCCAGGCCGCCGGGCGCGTCGAACGGGAGCTGCCCGGCTGCCACCTCCCGTGGGAACTCCTCGCCGCCATCGGGAAGATCGAGTCCGGCCACGCGGCGGGCCGGCCGATGGCCGACGACGGCACGGTGACCCGGCCGATCCTCGGTCCCGTCCTCGACGGCCGGGATGGGCGCGCGCTGATCCGCGACTCGGACGACGGCGTGTTCGACGGCGACACCACGCTGGACCGCGCGGTCGGCCCGATGCAGTTCATCCCGACCACCTGGCGGACGTCGGGCCGGGACGGGTCGGGCGACGGCCGCCGCGATCCGCAGAACATCCACGACGCGACGCTCGCCGCGGGCGGCTACCTCTGCGCCCACGGGCGGGACGTGAGCCGGCCGGACCAGCTGCGCGCGGCGATCTTCTCCTACAACCCGTCGACGTCCTATGTGAACGCCGTGCTGACCTGGATGACCGCCTATCGGGAGAAGGGCGCGACCGCGCTGCCCGGCGAGCCGGCGCAGGCCGGTGACCCGGAGCCGGCTGTCCCGGAGCTGACCGCCCCGGAGCCGGCTGGCGGCCCCCTGGTCCCAGCCGGGCCCACGACGCCGGCTGAGCCCACCGCGCCAGCTGAGCCCACCGCGCCGGCCGAACCGGGCACGCCGGCCCCCAGTGAGCCCCCGGCCGGGCCGGGGCCGTCGCTGCCTGCCGGCGGGGACGGAGGGCCCCGCGTCGAGGTCGTCCCGGAGGAGCACCGGCCGGGTGACGGGGGCGGGGTCGGCGAGGAGCCGGTGTCCGCGGCACTGCGCGACCTTGGTATCGCGGTCACCGATCTCGCCGTCACACCGGTCGAGCTCGACGGCACCGCCGCCGGCTTCGAGGCGCTGGACCTGACCTCGGCGCGCCGCCCGGCTCCGGCCGGACCACTGCGGGTGGTGGCCACCGCCGCGACGGAGGCCGGGCGCCCGATCGCGAGAAGCGAGATCACGATTCCCGCCGAGCCGGACCGGCCCGCGCAGGCAGCGCCCGGGGGCACGGGAGCGGCGTCCGGGGCCGCTGGAACGACGCCCGGGGAGGAGAAGCCGACCCTGCTCGCGCGGCTCGCCGGCGGGGACCTCGCCGCGGCGGGCCTGCCCGCGGGAAGGTTCGTCCTCACCCTCGAGGCGCATGCCGAGTCCGGGCGCGTGTACACGGTGCGGCTGCTGGTCAGCCAGGTGAACGTGAAAGCCTTCGTCGCCCGCCCGGCGGCCACCGGCACTCCGCCCACCGGGCACGCGCCGTCCCCGAAGCCGCCGGCGTCCGCACCCGGGCCGTCTACCGGATCGCCCGCCGGCACACCGAGAACTCCCGTCCGGGCCGCCACTCCACCGGCCGCCTCGCCGCCAGCCACGTCGACACCGGCCACCTCAAAGCCGGCCATGTCTCCACCGGCCACCTCGCAGCCGGCCACCTCGGCGCCAGCCGCGGTGGGGTCCGGCCCCGCGACGCCCACGGCGACTCGGACGGGTGACCCGGCGTCCGCGGCGCCGTAGGGCGCGTGTGCGGCGCGGCGCCACCGGGATGAGCACCGTGGAATGAGCATCGCCGGGATGGCGGCCGCGGCGGGCCCGCTCGTCGAGGCGGCCGTGCGCGGGGCGTGGGCCGGGGACGTCCACGATGGTGGATGTCGGAACGTGGGTGTCGGAACGGGTCGGGAAAGCGGGTGTCGGTGAGGGCACGGACGAACGGGCGGGCGCCGGAGGTGCGGGCGGTGGGCGCCCGAGGTGCCGTGAACGAGGTGCTCGTCGTAGGCGACGGGGAGCCGGTGGTGCTGGTCGCGCACGCGTGGGGGGCGTCGGCGCGGGTCATGCTGCCGACGGTGGCCGGTGTCCCCGGGACGCTGGTCGCGGTGAACTTCCGCGGCTACGGGGGCTCGTCGCCCCGGCCGAACGGCTGGACGTACGCCGACCTCGCCGAGGAGCTGGCCGGCGTCGCCCGCGCGGTGGGGGCCAGCGCGGCGGTCGGGCAGAGCATGGGCGCGGGCGCGCTGCTCGCCCTGGCCGACGGCGAACCGGACCTGTTCACGGCGATGGCGCTGCTGCTGCCCCCGGCCGTCGACGAGCCGATCCCGGCCGAGATCCACGAGATGTTCCGGCGCGTCCACGTCGCCAGGCTGGCCGGTGACCCGGCGGAGCTGCGGGCCGAGATCGCGCGGTGCATGTCCCCGGAGCTTCGGGACGCCCGCGGCGGCGCCGTCTACCTGCGCGCGTACGCGCTCATGCTGATGGCCTGCTCGGCGCCCACCGAGCGGCCGGGGAACGCGCCCGTCCCGGACCGCGCCCGGCTGGCGCGGGTGCGCGCGCGGACGCTGGTCGTCGGCCAGGAGGGCGACCTCATCCACCGCACGGAGACGGCGCTGGCCCTCGCCGCGGCTCTTCCCGCCGCCCGGTCACATGTGTTCCCGGCGACAGCACCGATGTGGAGCGAACGGCTCGCGCTGCGCACGCTGCTGACCGACCACCTGGCCCCGGCTGACACCCCGGCGCTGGCGGGTCATCGGGCGGTGACCGACCCGCCGGGTACGGCCGATCCGCTGAGCTGACCGTTCACCCGGCCGGTCGAGCCCCGCCCCGCGGCGCGCGGACGGCACGGTATCGTCGATGCCGGTCGAGGGGCGCTGCAACGGACCGAGGTCCGCCACGCTCGATCGGAACCTCATCCGCAAGGGCGCCTCCCACAACCGGGAGGTGTGCGCGATGGCAGGATCCGGATCGCTCGACGAGGTGTCGGTCCCCGCCGGCGCTGTCGGAGGCGAGCAAGCCGAGGCCGGCGCCGGCGCACGGCCCGAAGGCGGCGGTGCCGTCCGGCCGGCGGCCACCGGCAGCGAACAGGCGCTGCGGGAGCTGCTGGAGCAGCGGGTCGTCGTCCTCGACGGGGCCTGGGGCACGATGCTGCAGAACGCCGGCCTCACCCCCGCCGACTACCGCACGGAGCGGTTCGCCGACCACCCGAAGGACGTCAGCGGCGACCCGGACCTGCTGAACCTGACCCGGCCGGATGTCATTCTCGACGTGCACCGGCAGTACCTGGCGGCCGGCGCGGACATCACGACCACGAACACGTTCACCGCGACGAGCATCGCCCAGGCCGACTATGGCCTGCAGTCGCTCGTGCGGGAGATGAACGTGCGGGGCGCGCAGCTGGCCCGCCAGGCCGCCGACGAGGCGGGCGGGCGGCGGTTCGTCGCCGGGTCGATCGGGCCGCTGAACGTCGCGCTCTCGCTGTCGCCGCGGGTCGAGGACCCGGCCTACCGGGCGGCAACCTTCGACGAGGTCCGGGACTCCTACGCCGAGCAGATCGAGGCTCTCGCCGAGGGCGGGGTCGACCTGCTCCTCATCGAGACGATCTTCGACACGCTCAACGCGAAGGCCGCGATCGCCGCCGCCCGCGATGTCGCGCCCCAGCTGCCGCTGTGGATCTCGGTGACGATCGTCGACCTGAGCGGGCGGACGCTGTCGGGGCAGACCGTCGAGGCGTTCTGGAGCTCCATCGCGCACGCGAACCCGCTGGTCGTCGGGGTGAACTGCTCGCTGGGCGCCGACGAGATGCGCCCGCACGTCGCCGACCTCGCCCGCCTCGCCGGGACGTACACGGCCTGCCATCCCAACGCCGGCCTGCCGAACGCGTTCGGCGGCTACGACCAGTCCCCGGAGGAGGCCGGCCGGCTGATCGGCGAGTTCGCCGAGGCGGGCATGGTCAACATCGTCGGCGGCTGCTGCGGGACGACCCCGGCGCACATCGCGCGGATCGCCGCCGCGGTCGCCGGCGCGGCACCGCGCCCGGTTCCGGCGCTGCCGCCGCGCACCCGGTTCAGCGGGCTGGAGCCGTTCGAGATCGGCCCGGACACCGGGTTCGTCATGATCGGCGAGCGCACCAACGTCACCGGGTCGGCGCGGTTCCGCCGGCTGATCGAGGGCAACGACTTCCAGGGCGCCATCGACGTCGCCCTGGAGCAGGTGCGCGGCGGCGCGAACCTGCTCGACGTCAACATGGACGCCGACCTGCTCGACAGCGAGCGGGCGATGACGACCTTCCTGAACCTGCTGGCCACCGAGCCGGAGGCGGCCCGACTGCCCATCATGATCGACAGCTCGCGCTGGAGTGTGCTGGAGGCGGGGCTGCGCTGCGTGCAGGGCAAGGGCGTGGTCAACTCGATCAGCCTCAAGGAGGGTGAGGAGCCCTTCCTCGAGCAGGCCCGGCGCATCCGCGACTTCGGTGCCGGCGTCGTCGTGATGGCCTTCGACGAGCAGGGCCAGGCCGAGACCGCCGAGCGCAAGGTGGCCATCTGCGGCCGCGCCTACGACCTGCTCACCCAGCGGGTCGGGTTCCCGGCCGAGGACATCGTCTTCGACCCGAACGTGCTCGCCGTCGCCACCGGCATCGCCGAGCACAACGGCTACGCGAAGGCATTCCTCGACGCGCTGCCGCTGATCAAGCAGCGCTGTCCCGGGGTGCACATCAGCGGCGGCATCTCGAACCTGTCGTTCTCCTTCCGCGGCAACGACGTCGTCCGCGAGGCGATGCACTCGGCGTTCCTCTTCTACGCCGTGCAGGCCGGGCTCGACATGGGCATCGTGAACGCCGGCCAGCTCGCGGTCTACCAGGACATCCCCGCGGACCTGCTCGAGCTCGTCGAGGACGTGCTCTTCGACCGGCGCGACGACGCCACCGACCGGCTCGTCTCGTTCGCCGAGACGGTGACCGGCAGCGGCACGAAGCGCGTCGTGGACCTGTCCTGGCGCGAGGGGCCGGTGGAGCAGCGGCTCTCCCACGCGCTCGTGCACGGCATCGTCGACTTCATCGAGGCCGACACGGAGGAGGCCCGCGCCGGCGCGGCCCGCGCCCTCGACGTGATCGAGGGCCCGCTGATGGACGGCATGAAGATCGTCGGGGACCTGTTCGGCTCCGGGAAGATGTTCCTGCCGCAGGTCGTGAAGAGCGCCCGGGTGATGAAGCGCTCCGTCGCCTACCTGGAGCCGTTCATGGAGGCCGAGAAGCAGCAGGCGCTGCTGGACGGCACCGCCAACACCGACCGCAGCGGTAACGGCAAGGTGGTGATGGCGACGGTCAAGGGCGACGTCCACGACATCGGCAAGAACATCGTCGGCGTGGTCCTGGGCTGCAACAACTACGAGGTGATCGACCTGGGGGTGATGGTCCCCGCGAAGGTCATCCTCGACACGGCGGTGGCCGAGAGCGCCGACGCGATCGGCCTGTCCGGCCTGATCACCCCGTCACTGGACGAAATGGTCTCGGTGGCCACCGAGATGCAGCGCCGCGGGCTGAAGCTGCCGCTGCTGATCGGCGGCGCGACCACCTCACGCCAGCACACCGCCGTGCGCATCGCCCCCGCCTACGACGCCACCACCGTCCACGTGCTGGATGCCTCCCGTGTCGTCGGTGTGGTCTCCGACCTGCTGGACACCGACCGGGCCGCCGACCTCGCCGTCCGCAACCGGGACGAGCAGCAGCACCTGCGCGAGCAGCACGAGAAGCGCCAGCAGCAGCCGCTGCTCACCCTCGCCCAGGCGCGGGCGAACCGCGAGCAGGTCGCCTTCGACGAGCTGCCCGTGCCGGCGTTCACCGGCGTCCGCGTCGTCACGCCGGAGCTCACCGCGCTGCGCGAGATGATCGACTGGCAGTTCTTCTTCCTCGCCTGGGAGCTGAAGGGCAAGTACCCGGCGATCCTCGACCAGCCGGTCGCCCGCGAGCTGTTCGACGAGGGCAACACGCTGCTCGACCAGATCATCGCGGACGGCTCCCTGCGGGCCGAGGGCGTCTACGGCTTCTGGCCGGCCAACTCGGACGGCGACGACATCCTGATCGATCTCGGTGGTGGCGCTGACGCTGGCCCCGGTGCCGACGCGGCGGGCCGGCTGCGGGTGCCGATGCTGCGCCAACAGACCGCCAAGCCCGCGGGACGCCCGAACCGCAGCCTCGCCGACTACGTGGCCCCGGCCGGCGACCACCTCGGCGGGTTCGCGGTGGCCATCCACGGCGCGGACACGCTGGCGGCCGGTTTCGAGGCCCGCCAGGACGACTACCGGTCGATCATGGTCAAGGCCCTCGCCGACCGGCTGGCTGAGGCGTTCGCCGAGTACGTCCACCTCGAGGCGCGCCGCGCCTGGTTCGAGCCGGGGTCCGAACCGGCGCTGGCGGACCTGCACGCCGAGCGGTTCCGCGGCATCCGCCCCGCCTTCGGCTACCCGGCGAGCCCCGACCACAGCGAGAAGCAGGCCCTGTTCGACCTGCTGGACGCCGGCCAGGTCGGCCTGGGCCTGACCGAGTCCTTCGCGATGACCCCGGCCGCGGCCGTCAGCGGGCTGATCTTCGCCAGCCCGGCGTCGCGGTACTTCACCGTCGGGCGCATCGGCCGCGACCAGGTTGAGGACTACGCCACGCGACGTGGCCTGACGGTCGGCGACGTCGAGCGCTGGCTGCGCCCGAACCTCGCCTACGACCCCGAGTAGGGATCTCGTCCCGCGCGGCCGGCCAGAACCCGGCCGCGCGGGGCGCACCCCGTCTCTCTCCCCGCCTTACCTCGTCCTGCCTTCCCTTGTTCCGCCTTCGACGGCGGGCCCGGCGATGCCTCGGTCAGGCATAGCCGAACAACGGAGGAAAGGCGAGGACCACGATCCAGGCCCAGACGGCGTACACCGGCAGGTAGGAGGTCTGCCAGCGTTCGAGCGCCGCGAATGGCGTGTGCCGGCGGACCAGCCTCAGCAGGAGCCACGCCGACCAGGCGAGGTTCGCCAGCAGGATGACGTTCTCCCCGAGTGCCGCGGCCTTGTTGGGCGTGGTGCCGTACTCGGTGATGCGCCCGGTGATTGCCAGTAGGACCAGCACGTCGATGGCCAGCGCGCTTACCACCAGGGCGAGCTGCATTTTGTCGAACAGGTCGGGCGGGGCCAGCGGATCGCGGGCTGACATCGAGTAGAGCAGCAGCCCCAGGACGACGACCAGCAGCAGGTCGAACAGGATCAGCGCGTCACGCTCGACGTCAATGCCGGTGCTGGTCCAGCAGACGGCGACGAGGAAGGCCAGCAGGACTACCGTGAACAGCGGTGTGAACAGCCTGGTGAGCACCGGGGCGATGTTCTCGACCACGCTCTGCTTCGCCTCGACGAGCCACCCGGCCACGATGACCCCGGCTGCCGCTCCACAGGGAAGGAGCCACTGCGAGATGAAGTCGTCCGAGACGATTCCGATGGCTTCGAAGGTGCCGGCCGTGAACACGGTGAGCACACCGCCGCCGAGGGCGATGAGGACGAAGTAGACGAACCATTCGCCGGTGAAGCGGATGAAGTCCATACGTCTACGGGACGAGCGCCAGTCGTCCGCGGCGTAGGCCAGGCCCACCACGAGCCACAGTGCGATCGGGAGGTGGATGCTGGTGAGGGCCAGTGACTGCGAGTTGTCGGCGACGGGATAGACGTTGGCCGCCACCGCGCCGAGCGCGAACAGCGCCCCCATGATCCCGATCAGCGGGCGTCGGGCCTGGCGGCGCCAGGCGAGGAAGCCGGCCAGCCAGGGCAGCACGAACAGGCCGAGGTTCGGCCCGTAGAACGAGGCCGAGCCGTCATCGGTCATCCGTATACCGAACAGCTCCGGCGCCTTGACGGACGCCGCCGCACCCGCGGCACAGAGCACCATCACCCGCAGGTCCCGCCGCGACCGCGTGTCCGCGTCCGGGCCGCCGGTCAGGACCAGCTGCTTCCACAGCCGTTCCGAATGCTCCCGGGCGAACTCGCGGGACAGCTCGTCGAGGCTGCCCATCCGCTTGACCGCGACCAGGAACGCCTCGTCGGCGCTCAGGCCGGCCATGACGAGCTCGTCGACGGAACCGCGGAGATGGTCCTCGAGCTCGTCCGCGTCGGAGGACTGTAGCTCCCGGCGGCGCTGCGCGTAGTGCCGCCACTGCGCGAACTGCGCCTCCAGCGCCTGCGTCTCCACTGCCTCCTGGCCTTCCTGTGCTGTCATGCGTGGCCCTCCACTGGGATCACCGGCAGCGCGGCGCGGTCACCGAGGCCGGTCCAGATCTCCTTGAGCGCGTCGACGACGGTGTCCCACTGGCGGCGCTGCTCGGCCAGTTCAGCCAGGCCCCGGTCGGTGATGCGGTAGTACTTGCGCCGACGTTCGCCGGTGGCCGACCGCCAGCTGGACTCCACGTGCCCGAGGCGCTCGAGCCGGTGCAGCAACGGGTAGAGCAGGCCCTCGGTCCAGTCCAGCTCGCCACCGGACAGCTCGTTGATCCGCTTGAGGATCGCGTAGCCGTAGCTCTCCTCCTCCGCCAGGATGCCGAGCACGATCGGGGTCGCCGAGGCGGCCACCAGATCCTTGGCGACCTTCACGCTGCTTCCCCCCTCGGTAACCTAGAAGCTCGATGCATAGTACTGCCAGGTAATCATGGAGCACCACCGGGCCCGACGGCTGCGCTACGACCTGCGGTTCGAGATGGCCGGGGTCCTGGCGAGCTGAGCGGTCCCCCGCGGCCCGACCCTCGACCCCGCCGTGCGCCGGATGGCCGTCCACGTCGAGGACCATCCGATCGAGTACCTCGACTTCGAGGTGTCATCCCGAAGGGGCGGTACGGCGGGGGGACGTGATCGTCTGGGATCTCGGCACCTGGGCGCCGCACGGCACCACCGACCCGGTCGCGGCGGTCGCCGCCGGCGAGCTGCATGCCGACGTCTTCGGGCACAAGCTGCGCGGCCGCCTGGTGCTGGTCCGCGGCGACGGTGAGCAGTGGCTCCTGCTGCACACACGGGACGCCCACGCGGTGGCCGGCTGGGACCCGGAGGAGCATCCACGCCCGGCGCTCAGCGGCCGGACCAACGAGGAGGTCCGAGCCGATCCCGACCGGATGTGGCGCTCGGACCTGCCACCGGCGCTCGCGTCCGTGCCGGCTCGCGCGCCGTCACCCGGCGACACCGCGCGCGGCGCGATCGGGCCGCCCGGCACTCTCGAGGCGCTCGACGCGCTGGGCGCGGGCGGGGTGTGGGAGGTGTTGGCCAGCGGGTCCGGCTCACCAACCTCGACAAGACGCTGTTTCCGGGCCGGCCGGGCGAGCACGGCGAACCGGCGGTGACCAAGCGGGATCTGGCGCGCTACGCCGCGCTGGGAGAAACCGGATGCCATCCCCGGCCGGACCAGCACCCACCTGGTGGTCGACACCCCGGCCACGCTGGTGTGGGCGGCGAACTTCGGCGCCCTCGAATGGCACGCGTGGACGTCCACGGTCACCGAGCCGCGCCAGCCTTCCTACGCGCTCATCGACCTGGACCCAGGGACGGAGACAAGCTGGGCGGACGTCCTGGCGAGCACCTCGGGGTGCGGGCCAGTCCAAGGTCACCATCCGCTCGGTGCTGGCCCGGCTGGCAGACGCAGGGCCGACAGAGGCAGGGCTGACGGGGTCAGCTACTCACAATTTCGCTGATCTGCATGACGGGGGTGATCGTCGTGTAGTTCGACAGGTCGGCGCTGATGGCTGTGCTGTCGGCGCTCATCGCCGCCTGGAGCACCTCCGCCGACTCGAAGAGGAAGTGCGACGCCGCCACGTACGGCCCGCGGATGCCCTGGTCGACCTCGACCTCGGTGAGCCCCCACATCCGGCAGGCCATCGGGATGTGCTTGTTCACGTAGTAGTCGAGGTCGAACGTCGCGCCTTCGGTCCTCGGGTAGAACACGCTCAGCCGGATCACGGCCTCGACCTCCTCGTTCGCCGCGCCTGCCGGATGAGACGCGTTCATCCCAGCTTCTCCCAGAACACACCGCCCACGCACCCGTTGGCCGGAAACAGCGACGCTTACGTACTCGTCAGATGGCTGGGGTCGTCCAGGGCGGCGGTCGTGAGCCATCGGTCGCGGTAGGCGGACGGACTCTCTCCCGTCCACGCCCGGAAGGCACGTGCGAGCGCGCTCGCGCTACCGAAGCCCACCTCGGTGGCGATCTCGCCGACCGAGGTCGTCGGCGTGCTCAGCAGTGCCATGGCCCGGATCAGCCGGACCTGCCGCAGGTACTCCCGCCACGACTGCCCGAGGACGGCCGCGAACCGCCGGCGCAGCACCCGCTCCGAGATGCCGACGGCCCGGCACACCCGGGCTGCTGTGGCATCGGCCAGGTGGTCCGTGGTGTAGGCCATCACGTCCCGGACGACGGGATCGTCCGCGGTGGGCAGCGACAGGGGTGCCTCGTGCGCGAGCTGGCCGCGGACCACCGCGGCCAGCGCCCTGAAGAAGGTGTCGGCCTCGGCGTCGTCCTCGCCCCGGCCGATCGGCCATCGGGTCGCGTACCGCATCATCTCCCGCAGCACCGGCGGCACGGGAATGACGGCGGCCCGCGAATACGGGAAGTCGAAGACCGCGGGGTCGAAGAACACCGCGATCGTGGTCACGTTCCTGAGCAGGGGCGAGTGCTCCACCCCGGCCGGCACCCACGCGGCGTAGGACGGCGGCATCAGATAGTGGGTCGTCGGTGTGCGGATCTCCGCGAGACCGGAGACGGCGTACTCGACCTCGTGCAGGTCGTGCCGGTGCCAGTAGGAGATCAACTCGTCCGCCCGGTGCTCCACCGTGCCCGCGCCGACCGTCACGCACCGGCGCATGGGGAGAAATGGCACTGCCGTCACGCTGGAATCGTAGGCGACCAGCCGGTCCGGGCGGGGCCGCCGCGTACGCGGGCAGGCCGGTCCGAACTGGGCCGCCGCGGTACGTGGGAAGGCCGCTGCGGTCGCGCGCCGATGCCCGCGGCGTCCCTACAGTCAGGCCGGTCCGATGGCCACTGTTGCCGAGGAGGCGACGAAGAATGGACGAGCGGGACTTCGGTGCGGCCGCGCAGGCGCTCGCGAAACTGGACCACCTGGGTGTGCCCGAACTCGAGATCCTCTACAAGCTGGAAAGGACGTCGGGGCAGCTCTATTTCCATCTGGCGGACAACATCGGCAACGAGGAGGCCGCCGAGCTGCTTCGCCGCAACGGCCGCGAGGAACTGGGCCACGCCAACCGAATGGGACAGGCCATCGGCATCAAACTCGGACGCGCCTACGAGGCCTCGGCGGACCTGAAGGCGGGATATCCCGTCGCCGCGCCCACCGCCGTCGACGCGGCCCTGCTGAACGCCATCGTGCGCGGCGAACGTGCCGGCGACGCCGACTACCAGCGGTGGGCGGCGTCCGAGGCGGACGAGAAGGTCGCCCGCCTGCTCCGGATCAGCGGCACCGAGGAGTCCGCGCACGCCGACCGGGTGGCCCGCGCGATCACTCTGCTGGATTCGGCCGGCTGACGGCCGACGATCCGCAGGTGTTTCAACCGCGGCCGACGGAGCGGGGGGCTGAGGCCGGGCCGGCCACCGGACGGGGAATCACCGGCGCGTCCCGGCCGGTCCCCCCACCGCCGGCCCTGCCACGCTCACTCACCTTCTCCTCGTGGTATTCCTCCTCGACGTTCACCGTCCAGATGTCGTGCCCGGCGTCGTCGAGGATGTTCTCCACCGTGAGCATGGCGGTCAGCATCGAGTGATCGGCGTTGTTGTAGCGGTGCATGCCGTTCCGGCCGACCGGATGCACATTGGGAACATGTAGCGCCAGCCATTCCCGCATCACCTCCACGTTCCGCCGGTAGAACTGGTCGTAGGTCGGATACGCCTTGGGGACGCGGACGACGTAGCCCTTCTCGACCGCGCCGGGGCGGACCAGCCCGAGGGCCTCGAGCTCGGCGGTGCCCAGAGCGACCAGCTCGTCGTCCGGACGAACCCACATGTCGTCGCCCTCGAAGACGAAGAACTCGAGCCCGAGGCAGGTCCGGCCCTCCTTGACCAGGTACGGGGACCACGACCCGTAGTTCTGGATGCGCCCCACCCGCACCCCGGGGTCGTGGATGTAGATCCAGTTGTCCGGGAAGCTGAACTCCTCCGGCACGATGAGCGCGACGGTCAGGTAGTCGCGGTAGCGCAGATCGTTGGCCGCGTCGAGAACATGCGCGGGTGGCGGCGGATCCATGCTGGTGAGCAATGTCGACATCGGCATCGACGAGATGACGTGATCGGCCGGCACCCGCGAGCACTCACCGGACCGCGTCCGCACGGTGACCGCGACGGCCCGGCCGTCCTCATGGTGGATCCTGGTCGCGGACGTGTTCATCACGACCCGTCCACCGAGCTTCTCGACCTTGGCCACGGCCGCCTCCCACATCATTCCCGGCCCGTACTTGGGGTAGCGGAACTCCTCGATGAGGCTGGTTATCTTCTTCTGGTTGCGCTTCGGCAGCACCGCGTTCACGATGGCGGCGGGAAGCGACAGGCCTTTTACCCGCTGGGCCGCCCAGTCAGCCGGCATCTGGCTGACCGGTATTCCCCACACCTTCTCGGTGTAGGTCTTGAAGAAGGTCCGGTAGAGGCGCCATCCGAACCGCGCCACCAGCCATGCCTCGTAGTTCGTCGCCTGCCCCTTCGGCGGTCGGACGCACGCCCACAGGTACGACGCGATGGCGAGCGATGCCTCGGCCAGACCGAGGTTGACGAGCGCGTTGAGCGCCTTCAGCGGGTAGTCATAAAGCTTCCCGTTGTAGTAGATCCTGCTCATCCGGGGGCGTAGCAGAAAGTCCTCCTCGGGCAGGATCTCCCGCCAGAGTGCGTCCACCTGCGAGACCTTCGTGAAGAAGCGATGGCCTCCGATGTCGAAACGCCAGCCGTCACGCACGACGGTGCGGCTGATGCCGCCGACCACGTCGTCGGCCTCGTAGCAGGAGACCGGCGCCCCCCTGGTCACGAGCTGGTAGGCGGCGGTCAGTCCCGCCGGCCCGGCCCCGATCACGACGGTGTGCGGGTGGTCGCTGGGCGGGGTGTCGGGGTTGGGCACTCATCTCTCCTTGATCGGGAGCTGGGCCGGCGTGGGCGGCCGTCCCGCCCGCCGCGCGCGAGCCGGAAGGCAGGTTTGGACGTCTACGCCTAGAAAGTTGGACAACAGTGTCCAAGGTTAGCCTGACCCGATGCCAGGCAACGAAGGCGGGCCCCCGCGAGCGCGGCGCGGCCTTCCCGCCAAGCGCGAGGCGATCATGGCGGCGGCGCTCGAGCTCTTCGTCCGCCAGGGGTACGCGGCCACGACCCTCGACGACATCGCCACCGCGACGCCGGTCTCGAGGCAGACCGTCTACAACCACTTCGGCGACAAGGAGACGCTGTTCCGCGCGGTCATCGACACGCACCTGAACGCGACCCTCGAGGCGTTGCACGCCCCAACCGACCGGCCGACCACCGGCCCGGCCGAGCGCCCGGTGGACGCCGAGTCGCAGCTGAACGATCTCGCGAGACGCCTGACAGCGATCTTCCTCAATCCCCGGACCGCGTCGCTGCGGCGACTCCTCCAGTCGGAGGGCCCTCGCCAACCACATCTGCTCGAGCTGTGGCGCACCCGCGTCGCCGGCCCCGTCTGGTCGGAGGTGATCAGCCAGCTGACCCGGCTCACGCACGCCGGCGCGCTGCGCATCGACGATCCCGTCAGGGCCGCGAGCCAGTTCATCGTCCTGGTCACCGGCACGGCCTGGCAGATCACCGAGGTGGGCGTCTTCCTCTACCCGCCCCCGCCGGGCGTGGACGGCGAGCAGTTGGACACTGCGGTCCGCTCCTGCGTCGCGCTGTTCGTCCGCGGCTACCGGCAGACGCCCCAGTGACCCACTTGGCGTGAAGCTCCCAGAACCAAACCCGTCAGTACAGTGAATGCTCGTCGGCCACCCGCGAGGGAGCGCCCGCCCGCCGCCGGGCCGGCCGCCCTCACCGCCGGGGGCCGGTCAGCTCGCCGGCGAAGAAATCCAGGGTGGTGCGGGTCTTCGTCTGCTGCGGCCCGCTGAGATCGACACCGTGCCGGCGCAGGACGTCCGCCGTGCGCCCGGCGACACGCAGCGCCTCGGCGGGCCGGCAGCGGGTGGAAAGCTCGAGGATGCGCGAGCCGTCCGGATACGTCCACCGCTCCGCGAGCAGCGCGCGGTCGTGACCGGCGGGGATGATTTTGACCCGGCGGGCGTCCACCGGGCCGAACACCGCGAGATCGTCGACGTTGAGCCGGGCCGGCAGGCGGGTGGCGAGCAGCCGCAGCTGCCGCGGGGTGAACAGCCGGTGCAGCGCCCGCCGCCGGGCCATCACCCGGTCGACGTCGGCGGCGTCCAGCCGGGCCCGCAGCGCCCCGGAGCAGACGTACCGGCCGGGCATACCGTCGATCTCGACGATGAAGTTGCGGGAGCGGCGCAGCCGCGGCGGGACCTCGGCCGGGACGACGGGCCGCAGCTTCACCACCGCGTCGTCGGCGCGGCCGGCGATGCTGCGGACCCGGGCCACCACACCGTTGCGGTGCAGCGCGCGCTCGGGAGTGTCCAGGTAGAAGACCCGCAGCACCCGGGCGCGGGTGAACTCGATGCCGAGCGCGGCGCAGGTCGCCTCGTGCGCGGCCACGGGCACGACCAGCTTCAGCTCGACCCGGTCGGCCTCGCCGGTCAGCGCCAGGAGGTCGTCGAGATCGGTGTCGGAAAGCTGCCAGAACCGCTGCGCGGCGTGCCGATGCCGGGCGGATCGGGCCCCGCCGGCCACACCCTCCTCGCCGACCCCAAAGCGGGTCCGGTCACGGGGACTGGAGTGAGCGCGGGACATCAACCGCCATGATAAGAGAAGGCGGCGTTCACTTGCCGGCCAAAAATCGTCCGCGTAACCGTCACCCCCCGTTCACGACACCGTGTCACGCCGCGGCGCCGCGGCCCGGGGACGGAACGCGGCCGACGCGCCGGACGGTCAGTGGCCGCCCGGCGCCGACCTGTGCGCTCAGTCGTCGACGAGCTTGATGGCCTGCTTGGGGCAGGCGGTGACGGCCGCGCGGACGTCCTTGACGAGGTCCTCCTCGGGGTGCTCGTCCAGCACGTTCAGATAGTCGTTGTCGTCGAGCTCGAACACCGTGGGAGCGAGCCCCACGCACAGCGCGTTGCTCTCACAGAGCTTGAAGTCCACGACCACTCGCATGCTGACCTCCATCGGGCAGTTCGGACAGTGCGGACGTCCGTCGTCCCGCCGGCCTCGGCCTTGCCCGCGGGCCGACCGTCCGATGGACGTCAGAATTTCGCGCGGGGTGCCGCGCGCGGAGGTCAGGCTACGACTTCTTCGCCCACGAGGGTCGTTCGGTGCATCAACCGGTGCGACGTCGCCGTGTACGGGATCGCCCGGTGCAGCATGCCGGTGTTGTCCCAGATCACGAGGTCGCCGGGGTGCCAGTGATGGCGCAGGACGAACCGCGGCTGGGTCGACCATTCGAGGAGCCGGTCGAGCAGGGCGCGGCTTTCGTCCGCCGGCCAGCCGACGACGTGGTCGGTCGTCGCGCCGACCAGCAGCGACCTGCGGCCGCTGCGGCGGGTCCAGACCAGCGGGTGCTCGCGGGCCGGCACCCGTGCCCACAGCGCGCGGGTCCGCTCCGACGCGTCGGGCTCGGCCAGCGACTGCGAGGCCGCGAAGCTGTGCACGACGCGCAGCTTCGCGAACTGCTCCTTCTCGGCGTCGGAGAGCGCCTCGTAGGCGGCGTAGGTGTTGGCGAACTCGGTGTCGCCGCCCTCGTCGGAGACCTGGCGGGCCGTCAGCAGCGTGGCCTTCTGCGGCAGCTCGTCGTTGGCCCCGTCGATGTGCCAGAAGAAGGTTCCCCGCCGGTAGGCGGCCAGGACACTCTCGGCCGGGTCCAGAGTGATCTTCGAGATCTCGGGGTGGGTGTCCGTGCCGCCCACGGGGGCGACGACCACCTGGCCGAGCAGGCGGCTGAAGGCGACCAGGTCGTCGTCGCCGACGTGGGTCTCGCGGTAGACGACGACGCCGTGGCGTTCCAGCAGGGCCTGGCAGTCGGCCGCGACCGCCGGGTCGGCGAGCTGATGGCCGGCGAGGCCGGCGATCTCGACGCCGACCTCCGGGCTGATCTCGGTGACGGTCACGGCCATGACTACTCCTGTCGGGTCTGGGTGTGCCACCACCCCGTGGGGACGGCGCCGTGCCGGGTCGCTCGTCCGGCGGTCAGGTCTGGGTGAGGTCGTCGTCGAGCTCGAGCTCGAACGAGCGCATCATCAGCGCCAGGGTCTCGTAGGCGCCGACCGTGAAGATGATGTCCAGCAGCTGCTGGGTGTCGTGCTTGGCCGCGAGGGTCTCCCAGCTGCCGGCGCCGATCGCGCCCTCGGTGAGGAGCTCGTCCACCGCGCGGATCAGCGCCGCCTCGACCGGGTCCCAGAAGGGCGCGTCCGGGCCCAGCGCGATGCGGGTGATCTCGTCGTCGGTCAGGCCGATGTCGTGGCCCATGACGACGTGCTGTGTCCACTCGTAGTAGCACTTGCGCAGTGCCGCCACCCGCAAAATGATGATCTCCCGCTGGCGCAGCGTCAGCGTCGTCGCACGCTGGATGTGGCCGTTGAACGTGAAGAAGGCGTGCGCCAGCGTGGGGTGGTGGGCGAGCGTCCCCAGCGTGTTCAGTGCCTTGGGCTTGCCCTCGGAGGGCATCGGAGGGTGCAGCGGCACGGGCGGCGTCAGGGCTGCCAGGGCCGGACGCATCTCCTTCGGCCATTCCCTGAGGGGAAGCGGGTCGATACGTGCCATATCAGAGGTTCCTCCGCCCTTGAACCGGTAAACACCCGGCAACCGATAGTGATACCGATCACACAGCAGGTCAATAGTACTGTGATAACCGGTGCGAGCCGTCCGAACCGAACGAATCCCAAAAAATGCCTATCACCTGACGTTGGTCCGGTCAAGACCCGCAGATCAATTCCGGCCGGCCGATCACCGCCTCCGACACCGCGTCACGGACGGTATTCGACCTCCCGGAATGCCGGCGCCACCACGAGGCCCGGAAAACCTTATATGGCGTACCCGAGAACCACCTTACCGCCCACAACCCCCCCCCTGGTGATGCCCCAGGACAGGACCCGACCTCCGACCTGGCCTGGCCTGGCCTGGTGGGCGTGAGCGCCGCCAGCCGTCGATTGCACTTTTTAGTAATCATCCTCTCCTCAACAGAGAGGATGATTTTCGATCATCAGCGATAACCAACCCGGCCCGGATTAGTTTCTGAACACCCGATTTACAAGACCCCGGCCCCAGGAGGCTCCCCGGCCGGGAGACAGTGCGGAGATACTCGGAGCAGGCGTCCGGCGGGCAGTCAGGTTCCCTTCACGAAGGGATAGATCCGGGTGAAGTCGGCACCGGGTGCCGCGGCCGCGAACCGCTCCCACACCGATGCCGTGACCGCCCCGATCCGCGAGCTCCGCGAGTTCGGTGAGTTCTGTGAGTTCTGTGGGCTTCGCACGGCGCCGTCGCGCTCCTGGACGGCCGCCAGATAGAGCGCGACGTCCTTCGCCATCAACGAGTTGGTGAAACCAGCCGCGTAGCGTTCGGTGAGTACGTGGTTGGGGAACTTGTCGGCGGTCGCCGAACTCCGGCCGCTCGCGCCGTTCAGCACGTCGAGCATCGTGGCCATGTCGAGCCCGGCCGAGGTGCCGAAGGCGATCGCCTCGCTGGTCGCCGCCAGCGCCGTCGCGGAGAGGAAGTTGTTCGCCAGCTTCAGCGCCTGGGCCAGGCCCGGCTCGTCGCCCACTCTGGTCCGGCGGTCACTCAGGCCGGCCAGGACGGGCGTGACCGCCGCGCAGTCGGCGTCGGACCCGGCGAACATCACCGCGATCGTGCGCGCCCGGGCGCCCGCCACACCACCCGACACCGGCGCGTCGACGTAGCCGACACCGGCGCCGGCCAGCCGGCCGGCGATCCGGCGCGCGGCGGCCACCCCGACCGTCGAGGTGTCGACGACGTACGCCGCCCGCCGGCCGGCCAGCGCGACGATCTCACCGGCGACCTGCTCGGACACCGCCCCGTCGGGCAGGCTGAACACGACGGTGTCGGCCCGGCCGGCGACCTCGGCGACGTCGGCCGCGCCGACCGCTCCCACCGGGACCCGATCCGGGCCGGCCGCGTCGTGGGCGACGACGTCGAACCCGGCCGCGACCAGGTTCGCCGCCAGGGCGCCGCCCATGCTCCCCAGGCCCACGAATCCGACCGTCGCCCTCGTGCCCGCCATCATGCCCATCCTCGTCACCGCGACCGCCTCGCCCGGGCGGCGGCGGCCCGGTCGGGCCCGGGACCTTCCCCCGGCGCCGCCACGAACGGTAGCTTCGCAGAAAGTAGACTGATGCGTCTACTTGATTCACCGGCGCGATCGAGCCATGGGCACAAACCCGGCGGGGGCGCTTTCCCGCGGCGTTCACCCTGAGTCCACCGCCCGGCAGCCGCAGGCTCCGAGAATTTCTCTCAGCCGCTCCTCCGACGGGTCGGCGGGAGGTTTTCTCGTGGACCACGCGGTTTACCACGTGCTCGAGCAGAGTCGGGAATACGAGGTCGATCTTGTCGTCACCGCCGGCCAGTGGCCGGACGGGCTGACCGGGTTCGCATTTGTCGTCGGGCCGGCCCAGCCGACGGTGCTGGACTTCGCGCCGAGCGGGCCGGGAATGCTGACCCGGGTCGATCTGGCGAAACGCGTCTGGCGGACCCGCCGGGTGGTCACCCCGGACCTGGCGATGCTGGGCGGGCTGCGTGCCGCACTGGCTCCGGAGGAGCTCCAGCGGCTGCTGACCGGCGCCCGCCCGTCACTCAGCCACACCGCGCCGCACTTCTTCGGCGACCGGCTGCTGCTCACCGCCGACCGACAGCGGCCGGTGGAGCTCGACCCGGTCACGATGACCTACCGGACGTTCCTCGGCGCGGTACAGGAGTATCCCCAGGTCGGGGCGCATCCGCTGTTCCCCGGGGTGCAGACGACGTCCCACCCGGTGGTCGACCCCGACGAGGGCTGCCTGTGGTGGAGCAACATCCACCTGCGCCCGCGCGGCCGGTCGACCACCGACGCGGAGGGCCCACTGTCGGTGGTGCGCTGGGACGGCCACGGCGAGCTGGAGACCTGGGAGGTCCCCGGGGCGCGCATCACCCAGGGCACCCACGAGATCGCGGTGACCCGCGACTACGTCATCTTCACCGAGATCGGCTTCCAGCCGGAGCCCGGCAGTGTCGCCGGCCGCGGCCGCACCAAGCCGCACCTGCCGTTCACCGACATCTACCTGGTCGCCAAGCGGGCGCTGACCCGCGCCCGGGTCGGCTCCGCGGTGCCGGTGACGCACGCGCGGGTCCCGTACGAGTCGTTCCACGAGTTCGCCGACTACGGCCAGGACGGCAACGACGTCACGATGTACGTCGCGCACTCGAACGGCTGGGACATGAACTACGCCATCACCCGCTCGGACATCGTGTGGCGCACCGGGGACAGGCTGCGCAGCTGCCTGTCCGGGTTCATGCCGACGCCGGTCGACGCCGCACCGGTCGGGCGGCACGTCATCGACGGCCGTACCGGGCAGGTGCGGCAGAGCAGGTACTTCCTCGACCCGCAGCGGCACTGGGGAACCCTGCTCTACGCCCGCGACACCCGCCCGGCGGCGCTCGAGCGGGGCCGCCACCTGTGGCAGGCGTACTGGGGCGCCACGCCCGACACGATGGTCTCGGCGATCGTCGAGATGTACGCCGACCATCCGTTCCGGGTGGTCGACGTCGACGACCTGCCCACGACCGAGATCCCGTCGTCGCTGGTCTGCATCGACCTGGAGTCGATGACCGAGCAGTCGGCGTGGACGTTCCCGGCCGGGACGATCTGCGAGTCCCCGGTCTTCGTGCCGGACAAGGCCGGCGGCGACGGCTGGGTGGTGGTCTTCGTCAAGCATGCGGACCGCACCGAACTGCAGGTCTTCGACGCCCTGGCGCTGGATCTCGGCCCGTGCGCCGTGGCGACGGCGCCAGGCCTGCGAATGCCCGTGCTGTTCCACTCGGGCTACACGGAGACCATCCGCTCCCCCGGTACCGACTACCGGCGCTCGTTCGCCGCCGACCTCGGCACCGGATGGCGCGACCTCTCCCCGGCCGCGCGCGCCATCGTCACCGAGATCGTGGAGGCGTTCGGCTAGGACGCGCATCGCATCAGTCGTTGACTTTCACGGCGGCCAGCCTGTCGGGGTCGAGAATGAGGTCGATCTCGCTGATGCGGCCGTTGACGACGATGAATCCCACGACTGCGATCAGCCCGGCTCTGCCACGCGCGATCATGCCGGCGGCGCCGTTGACGAGGGCGGGTTCCCAGGGGCCGGCGAAGCGTGGGCCCTGGACGGCGGCGTGGCTGGCGACGTCGCGTGCTCCGGTGAGCAGCGGTGGGGCGAGCCAGGTGCGGGGCCCGGTGTCGACCCGGAGTCTGACGTCCGGGTCGAGGAGTTCGACGAGCGCGGCGAAATCACCGTTGCGAGCAGCGGCGAGGAAGGCTTCGGCCACGCGACGTTGGGTGGGGAGGTCGGGATCCGGCCGGGTGCCGCTGCCCTGGACGCGACGACGGGCGCGACTGGCCAGCTGCCGTGTCGCCGCCGGACTCTTCTCGAGGATGGGAGCGATGTCGTCGAACGGGACGCCGAACATGTCGTGCAGCACGAACGCGAGCCGCTCCGCCGGTCGAAGACTGTCCAGGACGACGAGGAGCGCCAGGCCGACCGAGTCGGCCAGCAGGACGCGTTGTTCGGGATCGGGGGTGTCTGCCTCGGTGATGACCGGGTCGGGCAGCCACGTGCCGGGCAGGTCCTCGCGCCGCGCCCGGCGGGCGCGCAGCATGTCGACGCAGACGCGCCCGACGACGGTGGTCAGCCACCCGGCCAGGTTGTCGATCGCCGTCTCGTCTGCTCGGCTGAGCCGCAGCCAGGCTTCCTGCACTGCGTCGTCGGCGTCCGCGAAGGATCCGAGCATGCGGTAGGCGACGGCGCGCAGCTGGCGACGTTGGCGTTCGAACTGTTCGGCGTACCAGGCGGCGCCGTTCGCGGGGGACGCGGGCTCGAAGGTCATGACAGGTGGTCGGCGGCGGGGTCAGTCACGGCCGAACGCCTCCCGCCGGATCACCTGTAGGAGTGTCGGGGCGTTCTCGCTGGTCGTGATCTCGACCGTCCGGCCGACGAACCGCTTCCCGGTGGCCTGCGTCAGCAGGCAGTGGGCCAGGTCGGCACGGCTGGTGAAGACTCCGTCCAGCGGGCCGTCGCTGACGGTGTAGCGCGAGACGTGGTCGGCATCGAACAGCCCCGAGGATCGGATGATCGTCCATTCCGCGTCACTCTCGCGGACGATCTGCTCCATGGCCCGCATGTCCGCGTACGTGGTCCTGCCGATCGTCCTGACGATCATCGGCTGCATGACCCGGTTGAGCAGGAACCCGCCCTCGCGGTGGGGGTGGGGTTCGACCGCCGTCGAGCTGACGACGGCCAGCCGTTTCACACCGTGCCGCGTCATCGCCTCGAGAATCTTCGCGGCGCCGCGGCTGTAGACGGTGATCGGGCCACGGATGAACGGCACCCCCAGGCTGGACAGCACCGCGTCGGCGCCCTCGATCGCCGGCGCGAGGGCGGCCCCGTCGGACACATCGCCCCCGATGACGGTGAGCTGCTCACCGGCCAGCGGGAACTCCGCCGGGCAACGCGTCACCGCCGTCACGGCGTGGCCCGCGTCGAGTGCCTGTCGCACCACGAGGCGCCCCGTGGCCCCACTGGCTCCGAAGATCGTGATCTTCATACGCTTCCGTCCTTCGCCTGTGCTCGCGTCCGCGTGGCGGCGCGGTCTGGTTCCTGCGCGCTGCAGGCACCCTGCGGATACGTCGAATCCAGGCAGGTCGGATGTGACAGATTCGCGGTGGATCGGCACTCCACCGCGCTGAGCGTCCCCGCGGACGCCAGCGTCGCGGACCGGAACCCGCGCTACCCCGACCACCTGCAGCGGCGGCTGCTCGGCGCCGGCATCCCGGTCTCCGTCGTCAACGCCGGGATCAGCGGGAACATGCTCCTGACCAGCGGTGAGCCGTCGCAGGCGGGGCGCAGCGGGCTGCAGCGCTTCGACGATCACGCCCGCGTCCAATGCCGTCATCGACGGCACCGGCACCGCCCCCGACAGCGAGAACTACCGCCAGCGGATCAACTCCTGGATATGCGGCCAGCGCCTCGCCGACGGGTTCGTGGACTTCGACGCGGCGGTGCGCGACCCCGCCGACCCGTCCGCCGGCTGCCAGCGCTGAGCCTCCCAGCCGAACGAGAGCAGACGAGCGATAGCCGGACGAGAGAGCCGGACGAACGACAGCGGCCGGGCGCGTGGGTACGCGCCCGGCCGCTGTCACGGATCGGTGGGGTCAGCCCCGGTTCGAGGCGCCCCGCGGGACGTCCCGGAAGGCCACCCCGCGGTCCTTCGCCGGCTCGCGGGGCATGCCGAGCACCCGCTCGCTGACAACGTTGCGGGCCATCTCGGTGGTGCCGCCGCCGATGCAGCTCACCTGCCGCAGCAGGAAGTCGTTGCCGCACTCGGCGGTGGCGCCGTCGTCGTCCGTCCAGGCCGCGCTCGCCCCGCCGGCCAGGTTGAACGACAGGGTCGTGGTCCGCGCGGCCGTCACACCGGTGAACAGCCGTCCGATGGCCGCCGACTGGTCGGGCATCCGGCCGGACCGCAGGCCACGGGACAGCCGGCCCTGCAGCGCGTGCGTGACGAGGTCGAGCATGCGGCCCTCACCGATGAGGTCACGGGCCAGCGGGTCCTCGAGCCGGCCGGCGTCGCGCGCGATCTCCACCAGGTGGGTGGCGCGGATCGTGCCGCGCGCCCCGTCGGCGGGAATGGTGACCAGCGGCGAGTTGTGCAGCATCCGCTCGTGGAACATCCACCGGGTGCCCACCGTCCAGCCGTCGTCGACCTCGCCGATGCGGTCGGTGTCCGGGACCCGGACGTCGGTGAGGAACTCCTGGCAGAACTCCTTGTTGCCGTTCAGCATCTCGATGCGGTGCACCTCGATACCCGGCTGGTGAATCGGCAGGATGAACACGGTCAGCCCACGGTGCTTCGGGACGTCCCAGTTCGTCCGGGCCAGGACGAGGCCCCAGTCCGACCACCAGGCGCCGGTCGTCCAGATCTTGGACCCGTTCAGGATCCAGTCGTCACCGTCGCGGACGGCACTGGTCAGCGCGGCGGCGACGTCCGAACCGGCGCTCGGCTCGGACAGGAACTGCATCCACAGCTCCTCGCCCTTCAGAATCGCCGGGATGTGCTGGCGCTTCTGCTCCTCGGTGCCGAAGTCGAGCAGCACCGCGGCACACGGCGAGAATGTCGGGGCCTGGATGTCGGCGGGATACTCGTAGCCCGAGATCTCCTCGCTGAAGGCCTTCTGGTGGTCCGCGGTGAGCCCCTGGCCGCCGTATTCGCGGGGAAAGGCGATCCCGGCGAAACCCGCGTCGTAGAACATCCGCTGGATCTCGCGCTGGCGCGCGACCGCGGCGAGCTCCGCCTCGTCGCTTTCACCCGCGCGCATCACGCCGATCCCGCTGCCCGCCGGGAGCGGCGCCAGGTTGCCCCGGATCCAGTCCCGCGCCCGCTGGCGGAAGGTCTCGACGTCCTCGATGTCGCCCGTGCTCATGCCCGCTCCTTGAGATGTTCGACCACGCCGGCGATCCGCTGCCGGTGCTCGGCGGGGGTGCCGTACAGCGCGCGGTCGAGGACGACCCGGCGCAGGAAGAGATGCAGGTCGTGCTCGAAGGTCACGCCGATCCCGCCGTGGATCTGGACGCAGTCCTGGAGCAGCTCGGTTCCGTACTCACCGATGAACGCCTTCGCGGCGCTGACCAGCTCGGGGGCGTCCGGCGACTCCGCGTCGACGGCGCTCGCCGCCGTGTCGCTGATGGCGTGCGCCGCCTCCAGCCACGACTTCATGTCCGCGAACCGGTGCTTGAGCTCCTGGTAGGAGGCCAGCGGCCGGCCGAACGAGTAGCGCTCGAACGCCCACTGCACCGTCATGTCGAACGCGGCCTGCATCGAGCCGACGCTCTCCGCGCAGAGGATCACCAGGGCCAGCTGGAGCTGACGCTCCACCTGCTCCGCGGCCCCGCCGAGCTCACCGACCAGGGCGCTCGCCGGCACCCGCACCCCGTCGAACCGGACGGTCGCGAACCGGCGGGTCAGGTCGACGGTGCGCAGCGGCTCCACCGTCAGGCCCGGCGTGTCGGTCGGGACGAGCACCTGGGTGAGACCCGCCTCGCTGCGCCCCGTGACCAGCAGGAACTGGGCCACGCCCGCCGACTCGACCGGGCGCTTGACCCCGTCGAGGACGATCTCGTCGCCCTCTACCCGGCAGGTCAGCTCCACCGTGCCGAGACGATCGTTCGGCGCGGGCTCGCCGTAGCACCACGAGGCGATCGCCGTGCCTTCCAGCAGCCCCGCCAGGACGGCCTCGTGCGCCGCGCCGCCGACGGCGCTCAGCGCCGCCGCGACGACGTTCGTCGGCACCAGCGGTCCGGGCGCCGCCCGGAGCCCGAACTCGTGCGCGGCCACGGTCAGGTCGACCAGGCCCGCCCCACTGATAGAGCCGCCGCCATTCTCCTCGGACACCAGCAGGGACGTCCAGCCGAGCTCGGCGCCGGCACGCCAGTAGTCCGCCTCGAACCCCGAGGCGTCGTTCCGCAGCCGCCGGATCGTCTCTGTGGGCACCCGGTCGGTCAGATACCGAGCCGTCGCCTCCCGCAGGACTTCCTGATCGGGATCCAACTCCAGCAGCACAGTCTGTTACCTCCACGACGCTTGAGGCCCTCGCGCGCCACGTGGCACCGCAAGAGGTCAGACTGAAAACGTATAGCGATTTTTGACAGAACTTCAACAGTTACCCCGTTACCGCCGCGAACCCCCGATCCAGCCCACCATGTGGTGACGGAGACCGGCTTGTCCGGCTGCGTCTGGGCCGGAATGCGACGGCCGGTGGCTGGGCGGTCGCCGGACGAGGCCGGCGACCGCGGGCGGCGCGGCGGTCAGGAACCGGCGTTGTAGACGACCTTGCTCGGCGTGATCCGGACGATGATCCGCTGCTCGCCGGGCTTGCGGAACGGGTAGCTGTCGACCCCGAGGTACTTCTTGGCCAGCCGGTCGATGTGGGCGTCGGCGCCCTCGGTGTCGAGCGTGGCCGTCCCCGTCACGCTCACCAGGTGGTAGCGGTCTTCCGGGTCCAGCACGCCCACGGACACCCGCGGGTCCTTGCGCAGGTGCTTCTCCTTGACCCGGCCGACCGCGGTGTTGAACAGGACATCGTCGCCGTCGACGTCGACCCAGACCACCGTGCTGTGCGGCGAGCCGTCCGCGGTCAACGTGGTCACCCACCCGTGGAAGGGCTTGTCCAGCAGTTCCTTCGCCCCGTCATCGAGCTTGCCCATGTCCTACCTCCGTCGTCGCGAGGCCGTCGATACGGCGGCATCGACCACCGCACGCGACGCACCTCTCCTGGACGACGCCACCCGTCGTGAACGTCGCCACCCGCACGCTCAGCGGCGCCGGACCATCGTGATATTCCCGCACCCGCGCCACCCACCCGACGCCCGCCGGTCCGGGACGGCCGCGCCCGGCCACCGCCCCCCTTGCGCTCTCGGTGCGCTCACCCGGCGGTGTCCCCGCGGACGTCACCGGTGACGTCCGTGGTTCTCGCGGTGACCTCCTCGGTCCCGTCCTCGGTGATGTCGAAGTCGTACTCGAGCGGCACGATCAGCCGGTAGGGCAGGAAGGCCAGCTCCTCGTAGGCCCCGCGGTGCGCGGGGAACCGGCCGACGGCGCGCCAGTACCGCTTGGCCTCCTCGATCCGCCCCATCACCAGCTCGGGCGGGTCCTCGCAGAGCAGCATGTGCAGCACGAGATCCGACCCCGGTGCCGCGTCGACAGCCTCGCCCCCGCCGGCCTCGTCTCCGCTGGTCTCGCTCCCACCGGCCTCGCCCCCGCCGATCTCGTCCGCCCACTTCAGCCGGACGGCGCCGAGGAGGCCGGGCACGGCCGCCAGGTCGGGCAGGTGCACCCGCTCCCACCAGTCCACCGCCTCGCCCAGCCGGGCCGCCGACGGCGCCCGCCCGAGCGCCACGATCACCCCTCGGTGCGCGAGATACGGGACGGCGACGGGGCGCACCAGGCACCCCGGGCGGCTCCAGGCCGCGGCGACCCGCCACCGCGAGCTGTGACGAGGCCGCCCGATCCGCCAGAAGCGCCCGCCTTTGAGGAGCGTCCGATCCAGGGCGAGCCAGCCCTCGCGGGCCTGCTCGCTGGTCATCTCCAGCGGACCGCCGAACCAGTAGGTGGTCAGGTACGGCGGATACCCGCCGAGCAGGTCGGACCGGACGACCCCCGGTGCTTCCCGCAGGTCGCGGGGCGCGACGTAGCGACGTCCCAGGAGCACGTCGGGCTTGGCCAGGTGCTCGGGCATGTGGTCGAGGTCGTACCACCGGTTGTACTCGACCGTGCACTCAGCCGGGATCTCCAGCAACGCCAGCATCATCCCGTCGATCTCCACAGCCAACCGACCCCCTCGCGTCCAACGGGACACCATCAAACCGGGCTCCAGCCCCCAGAGCACCTCACCCACCCGAACCCGGCCATCCAGCGACTTCCGCAACCGCGGCTACCAGGGACCGGGCCGACTCCGGGAGGACCGGACCAGGGCTGGGAGCTGGGGCCAAGGACTGAGC
>NZ_UBIZ01000358.1:0-22413 GCF_900465275.1 Parafrankia sp. Ea1.12
ACGTCGGGCTTGGCGGGCTGGCCCGGGGCTCGGGTCGGCCACGCCGGGCCGGGGCGCTCGGCGGCGCGCTCGGCCGGGGCGTGGCCGAGTCGTCCGAGTCGCCCCCGCCCGAGGGCAGCAGCAGCGCGACGAGCGCCAGCGCGCACACCACCACCAGCGAGATGATCATTGCCGGTGCCCAGCGGAAGCCGCCAAGGCCGCGGTTGCGCCCCGCGCCACCGTGCAGCGGGTCGAACTCCGGCGAGGCGACCACGACCGGGGACGGCACGTGCTCGTGCCCGGCGTCGTACACCGCCAGCAGGGGGCCGGGCTCGAGCCCGAGCGTCGTCGCGATGCTGCGCAGGTGCCCGCGCGCGTAGACGGAGCCGCCGCAGCCGGAGAAGTCGTCCTGCTCGATCCGCTCGATCAGCGAGGCGCGGATTCTCGTCCGGTCGCTCACGTCGTCGATCGTCAGGCCCGCGGCCCGGCGCGCCGCCGCGATGACCGAGCCCAGGGATTCCTGAGCCGCCCCACCCGGAGCCGACTTGTCCGGAGGCACCGGTTGCTGGGGCGCCGGGATCTGGACCGCGGGGCCCGGGGCCGCCGGCTTCGCGGTCACCGGTTCGAGAACCTCCGACCCGGGACTCGACGGCGCGGTGCCCGCCGACCCGGGACTCGACGGCGCGGTGCCCGCCGACCCGGGACTCGCCGACCCGGGGGTCGCCGGTTCGTCCGCTGACTGCATGAACGAACCTCCGCACCCGTTATGCCACTGGCGCCGCTGGCGTGCGCCAGCCGATATTACGGTCGCCGGCCGACCTCCGACAGCTGGCAACGGACCTATCCTGACTTTCTTATCCGCTGCGGAGTGTCGTGAGAAGTCCTTCCAGCTCGTCGGGCATCACGAGTACGTCGCGGGCCTTGGAGCCCTCGCTGGGCCCGACTATCCCGCGGCTTTCCATCAGGTCCATCAGGCGGCCGGCCTTCGCGAACCCGACCCGCAACTTGCGCTGCAGCATGGACGTCGACCCGAACTGGGTGCTCACCACCAGCTCGACGGCCTGGAGGAACAGCGCCATGTCGTCGCCGATCTCCTCGTCGATGTCCTTGCGCGCCTCGCCGCCGCCCTCGAAGACGTCGACCACGAAGGTGGGCTGCGCCTGCTCCTTGGTGTGGTCGACAATCGCGGAGATCTCGTCCTCGGAGACGAACGCGCCCTGGATGCGGGCCGGCTTGCTCGCCCCCATCGGCAGGAACAGCGCGTCCCCGAGGCCGACGAGCTTCTCGGCGCCGGCCTGGTCCAGGATCGTCCGGCTGTCGGCCAGCGACGCCGTGGCGAAGGCCAGCCGGGACGGCACGTTCGCCTTGATCAGACCGGTGACGACGTCCACGGAGGGCCGCTGTGTCGCCAGCACCAGGTGGATCCCCACCGCCCGGGCCATGGCCGTGATCCGGCAGATCGCGTCCTCGACGTCGCGCGGGGCCACCATCATGAGGTCCGCCAGCTCGTCGACGATGGCAAGAATGTACGGATACGGGGTGTAGACCCGTTCCGAACCGGGCGGCGCGACGATCTCGCCCGCCCGCACCTTCCGGTTGAAGTCGTCGACATGGCGAACACCGCAGGCCGCGAGGTCCTCGTAGCGGTTCTCCATCTCCTTCACCACCCACTGCAGCGCGTCCGCCGCCTTCTTGGGATTGGTGATGATCGGCGTGATGAGATGGGGAATGCCCTGGTAGCTCGTCAGCTCGACCCGTTTCGGGTCGACGAGGACCATCCGGACCTGGTCCGGGGTGGCACGGGCCAGCACGCTGGTGATGAGCGTGTTGATGCAGGTCGACTTACCCGCCCCAGTGGCGCCCGCGATGAGGATGTGCGGCATCTTCGCCAGGTTCGCCAGGACGTAGCCGCCCTCGATGTCCTTGCCGAGGGCCACGACCAGCGGGTGCGGGTTCCCGGTCGCCTCACCGCTGCGCAGGACGTCGCCCAGGGACACCAGCTCGCGGTCGGTGTTCGGGATCTCGATGCCCACCGCGCTCTTGCCCGGGATCGGGCTGATGATCCGCACGTCGGGGCTCTTGACCGCGTAGGCGATGTTCTTCCCGAGCTGGGTGATGCGCTCGACCTTCACCGCCGAGCCCAGCTCCACCTCGTACCGGGTCACCGTCGGGCCACGGGTGAACCCGGTGACCTTGGCATCCACCTTGAACTGCGTGAAGACGTCCGTCAGGGAGGCGATGACACCGTCGGTGGCCGCCGAGCGCACCTTCGGCGGGGTGCCGGAGCGCAGCAGCGTCGGCGACGGCAGCCGGTAGGCACCGTCCGTCGGCGGGACGAGGTACTCGATGTCATCCGGGCCGGGCGGCTGGGCCGGGGACGGGACGGACCCCGCGGCCGCGTCGCCCGCGGCGGCGCCCGCCCGGCCACGCGCCCGCCGCGAACCGGCGCCCGCGCCGCCCGCGCCGACGACCGGGGCGACGCCGTCCGCCTCCTCCTCGCCATCGGTCAGCCCGGCGACGTCGGCGAACAGATCCGAGGGATCCATGGCCTCGGCGTCCGGCACCGCGGCCCGGCGGGACCGGCCCGGCCGGGAACGCCCGGCGCCGGCCGGCTCGTCCTGCGCGCCTGCCGGACCGGCGCCCGCCAGCTCGGCGTCGAGGTCGAAGACGCCCTCGGCGGACCGGGAGCCTCCGGCGCGACCGCGTCCGCGCCGGCCCCGCGGCGGCGCCTCGTCCTCGAGCAGTTCGTCGATGACACCGTTGGCGGCATCACCGTCGGCGTCGAGATCGTCGTACTCGTCGTCAAACTCGTCGTAGGAATCGCCGGGCGCCCGGATCGGGACGGTGAGCCGGTCGGCGAGCTCACGCAGCTTCTCCGGCACCTGGCGGACCGGCGTCGCCGTCACCACCAGCAGCCCGAAGAAGGCGATGAGCAGCAGCAGCGGGACGGCCACGTAGGGGGTCACGGCGCTGGCCAGCGGCGCGCTCCCGAGCAGCCCGAGCATGCCGCCGCCGTCACGCAGCCTGCCTGTGCCGTCGGCGAAGTCCGGCAGGCCACGGCCGATGTGCAGCACGCCGAGGATCCCGACGGCGACCGCGGCCCAGCCGATCACGACCCGGCCACGGCTGTCCGGATCGGACGGCGAGCGCACCAGCCGCCAGGAGGCACCAAGGCAGAACAGCGGGACCGCCAGCGCGCCGACGCCGACGAACAGTTCCACCCCCGCGGCGACGAAGGCGCCGATCGGGCCCCCGGCCCCGCCCCACAACGCGGCACCGAGCAGGATCGCGGCGCCGAACGCCGCCAGGCCGAGCCCGTCCCGCCGGTGCCCGGAGTCGATGCGCAGATCCCGCGTCCCGCGGCCGAAACGGCGCAGCAGACCACCGAGCATGCCGGCGGCGGCCATCCAGCCGTGGTAGACAGCTTTGATCACCGCCTGGGCGATCAGCAGCTGGACGGGCGCCCGCGGCGCGGTCGTCCGCCGGCGGGTGCTCGCCCCACGGGCGGCACCGCCTCGGGTGGGCGACCCGGCGCGGCCCTTGGCCGGAGCCCGGCCGGTACCGCCGGAGCCGCCCGAGCCGCCGGATCGCGCCGTGGCCGTCCGCGGCTTGGGTTGCGCCTGCGTGCGCGCGTTGGACGTGCGTGTGGCCACGCGGAGAAGGTACCCGGGAAGTGACGCGAGTCGCTGCAACCCAGACTATCCGGGCGCGCCACATCTGTGGCCCCGGGCATCCTCCCCGCCCGGTCGGGCCATCCACCCGCCTCGGCTGAGCGCTGAGCTGACGAGAAGCCGTCAGATCAGTGTCGGCGGTACGCCAGCCGGGCCCGCGGGGCCCTTGGTCGACAGGATCCGCTGGGCCCGCCACGCGTCGACCAGCCCCGCGGACAGCAGAACGGCCAGTGTCAGAGCGATCTGGGTGACCCGCTGGTAGAAGCTCCAGTGGTCGACCCACGCCCTGAGCACCGGGAGCACGCAGAGGACTACGCCGCAGGCGAAGACCGCGGCCACCCAGCCCGGCCGCCGAACACCCGCGATCACGCCCAGCAGGCCGCCCGCGAGCAGCCCCTGCGGCACCGTCTCGGCGAGCGATCCGTAGAAGGAGCTGCTCCAGTAGCCCGTCGAGGACAGTCGCACCGTGCTGAGGAAGCCACCGCCGGGCGCCGTCCAGAATCCGAACTGGTAGCCGAAGGCGCCGAGGAGCGCGGCCCAGCCGAGGACGGCGCCCGTCGCCGCCACCAGGCCCCGGGGGCCCGCGCCCCGGCGACCGGGCGCGCGGGTGACCGCGGCCCCCGCCAGTGCCGGGACGGCCAGCACCGCCAGCACCAGAAGCAGCGACAGCGGTGGGCGCAGCAGGTCGGTGTGACGGCCGAGCGCGAGCACCGCCCCGGTGGCGGGATACGTCACCACGAGGGCCACCAGCATGATCCGTCGCCGGCCGGCGACGGCGGCGGCGAGCGCGACCAGCCAGGGCACGAAGACCAGCGGGCCGGTGGTGAGGAAGGGCCCGAGCCCCCGGTCCGTCCATGGGTGCGCGACGGTGGGCCAGGCCGCCAGGCGCTGATCCACGGCCGGCTGCCGCTCGGCCATCACCAGGCAGACCGCGCTGAGCCCCGCGCCGATGGCCAGTGCCAGCGCCGCGGTCGCGCCGCGTACGCCGGCCGGCAGAACGCCGACGCCGACAGCGCACCTGGTCGCCAGGCCGTGCACGACGAGGTCAACCGCCTCCGCCCTGCTCGGCCGGGTACGCCCGGCCGCCTCGGCGCCGTCGAGCAGCGTGCCGAGGAGCTCCTCGCCGCGGGCCTCCCGCCAGCGGCGCGGGTAGCAGAGCAGCAACCGGCGGTAGGCGGTCTCCGGACTGGACGGTTCGGCACCGGGCGGTTCGGCGTCGCCCTGGTGCGACCGCGGGTCAGGTTTCTCCACGCTCATCGTCCGCCGCGCCCTCAGCCGATCGCCGGCACGCTCGGGGGCGCCAGCCTGGTCACCCGTGCGAACGCCGTCGCCGGGCCCGTGGCGTGCCGGACGCGCAGGCGCAGCCTGCGGTCAGCCTCGGCGACGTTGGCCCGCAGCCGCTCGGTCTGCTCCGTGAGCACTCCCGCCCCGTCATCGGTCAGCGAGTAGTACCGCCGCAGCCGCCCGTTGACGACCTCCTCTCGCTCGACCCGCACGAGGCCCTCGCCGGCGAGGCGGTCCAGCGCGCCGTAGAGCGTGCCCGGCCTCATGGTCACCCGACCGCCCGAGATGTCCGTGACCTCGCGGATCACCGCGTACCCGTGGCGCGGACCGTCAGCCAGCGCGGCGAGCACCAGGAACGTCGGTTCCCGCATGTCCTCCATAGCCATACGCGCGAAGATATACCGTCGCACGGTATATATCGACCAATTGACCATCAGGACAAAGAACCGGCCCTGGACCATGGGGCTGGTCCAGGGCCGGGAGGACCTGCTCAGACCTCCAGGACGACCGGGAGGATCATCGGGCGGCGGCGGTAGCGGTCGTTGACCCAACGGCCCACCGTGCGCCGGACGAGCTGCTGCAGCGCGTTGGTGTCGGTCATGCCGGAGCGCATCGCGTCGGCGAGGGCGTCCGCGAGCTTGCCGCGGACC
This sequence comes from Parafrankia sp. Ea1.12, assembly GCF_900465275.1. NCBI lineage: Bacteria > Bacillati > Actinomycetota > Actinomycetes > Frankiales > Frankiaceae > Parafrankia > Parafrankia sp. Ea1.12. Next base: position 5,585 of record NZ_UBIZ01000358.1, read on the forward strand.
TCCTCGAACGCGGCCCGGGAGTCGGAGAACCCACGGGCGGAGAGATCCGGGCCGACGACGACCTTGCCGGCGGCGGCGTCCACCACGACCGTGATCGTGATGAAGCCCTCCTCGCCGAGAATCCGCCGGTCCTTCAGGCTCGACTCCCCGACGTCGCCGACGGCGAGCCCGTCGACGAAGACCATCCCGCAGGGCACCGCCCCGGTGATCTCCGCCTGGCCGTCGATGAGGTCGATGACCATGCCGTCCTCGGCGATGATGACCCGGTCCGGTGGGACGCCGGTGGCCTCCGCGAGCGCGCCGTGCGCACGTAGGTGCCGCCACTCACCGTGGACGGGCATCATGTTCGACGGCTTGGTCGCGTTGAGCACGTAGAGCAGCTCACCGGCCGGGGCGTGCCCGGAGGTGTGGACCATCGCCACGCCCTTGTGTACGACCCGGGCGCCCCACCTGGTCAGGCCGTTGATCACCCGGAACACGGCTGTCTCGTTGCCCGGGATCAGGCTGGAGGCCAGGACGACCGTGTCGCCCTCCTGGATCCGGATCGCGTGGTCCCGGTTGGCCATCCGGGACAGCGCGGACAACGGCTCGCCCTGCGACCCGGTCGAGACCAGGCAGATGTTGCGGTCGGGAAGCGAGTCGACGTCCCGGCTGTCGATCACCAGACCGGGCGGCACGCGCAGCAGGCCGAGATCACGGGCGACACCCATGTTGCGGACCATCGACCGGCCGATGAAGCAGACCGACCGGCCGTGCGACTCGGCGGCGTCGAGCACCTGCTGCACGCGGTGGACGTGGCTGGCGAAACACGCGACGACGATGCGCCTGTCCGCCTCGCGGAAGACCTTGTCGAGCACGGGGGCGATCGCGCGCTCCGAGGCGACGAAGCCGGGGACCTCGGCGTTGGTCGAGTCCGAGAGCAGCAGGTCGACGCCCTCGCGGCCGAGCCGGGCGAAGCCGCCCAGGTCGGTGAGCCGCCCGTCCAGCGGGAGCTGGTCCATCTTGAAGTCGCCGGTGTGCAGCACCAGGCCCGCGTCGGTGCGGATCGCGACCGCGACCGCGTCCGGGATGGAGTGGTTGACGGCGAGGAACTCGAGGTCGAAGGGACCGAACGAGTGCCTCTCCTCCTCGCGGATCTGCAGGGTCACCGGCTGGATGCGGTGTTCGGCGAGCTTGGCCACCATGAGCGCGAGCGTCAGCCGGGTGCCGACCAGGGGGATGTCACGCCGTTCGCGCAGCAGGTACGGGACGGCGCCGATGTGGTCCTCGTGCGCGTGCGTGAGGATGACCGCCTCGATGTCCTGCAGGCGGTCCCGGATTGCGGTGAAGTCCGGCAGGATGAGGTCGACGCCGGGCTGGTCGGTCTCGGGGAAGAGCACCCCGCAGTCGACGATGAGCAGCCGCCCGGCATGCTCGAACACGGTCATGTTGCGACCGATCTCACCGAGGCCGCCGAGCGGGATGATCCTCAGGCCGTCGGCACGCAGCGGCGGTGGGGGGCCCAGCTCCGGGTGCGGATGCATCATGAAGCCGCCGTCCCCGGGACGACCGCGGCGGCGCCCGGCCCCGCGGGCCCGGGCGGGGGCCCGGGATCGAGCACGGCCGAGGCCAGGTCGGCACGCAGCTGGGCTCGCTCGGCCTCCGTCGCGTCGACGAGCGGGGAGCGGACCGGCCCCGCGGGCAGGCCGGCCATGGCCAGCGCCGCCTTCGCCGTGATCACACCCTGAGTGCGGAAGATTCCCTGATATGCGGGCAGCAAGCCCTTGTGGAGCGCGATCGCCCGACCCACCTCACCGGCCCCGAAGGCCTCGATCATCGCCCGAATGGCGGGGCTGGCCACGTGACCGACGACACTGACCACACCACACGCACCGACGGACAGAAGCGGAAGATTGAGCACGTCCGTGCCCGAGTAGTAGGCGAGGCCGGTGTTGGCCAGTACCCACGAAGACGCGGAGAGATCGTCCTTGGCGTCCTTGACCGCGACGATACGCGAGTGTTCGGCCAGCTTCAGGAGAGTCTCGGTCGCGACCGGTACACCGGACCTGCCGGGAATATCGTAGATCATCACAGGCAGGGATGTCGCGTCGGCGACTGCCCGGAAGTGCGCGAGCAGCCCGGCCTGCGGCGGCTTGTTGTAATACGGCGCGACCACGAGCAGGCCGTCGGCGCCCGCCTTCTCGGCCGCCTCGGCCAGCTCGACGGTGTGCCGGGTGTCGTTCGTGCCGACGCCGGCGATCACCTGGGCGCGGCTGCCGACCGCGTCACGGACGGCGCGCACCAGGATGTCCTTCTCGGCATCCGAGGTCGTGGGCGACTCGCCCGTGGTGCCGTTGATGACCAGCGCGTCATTACCGGCGTCGACGAGATGCCCCGCGAGTGCCGCGGCGCCGGGGACGTCCAGCCCGCCGTCCGCGGTGAACGGCGTGATCATCGCCGTGATCATCCGCCCGAACGGGGCCGGGGGCAATGCTGACATACCTGCCACGCTAGCGGGCACCTCCGACATCTCCTCCGACAGTCGCCAAGCGGCGCCAGTCGGCGGCCCCCCCACCGCGGGCGGGCGGCACCGACCGGACGGTCACGCCGGGTCGGCCGCCGCACCGGCGGGCCGGGGCAGGAACCAGGAACTACTTCTGAGCGGCTTTCATGACCCGGATGCCACCCTCGCCGCGCCCGGGGAGGCGGCGGGAGGATGGCTCGTAGACCCTCGACGGGCACCGGCGACCATGTTTCGGTCGAGCCGCATCCACAGCTCACGACGACCGAGACGGACGAACGACAGCGGGCCGCCCACGCGAGCCGCGCCACAGGCGGCCGCGCCACCCGTGACGCCCGCGCCGTAGTTCTTCGGCATACCCACCGCCCCGTCTCGCACGACAGTGTGTTCAGGGTACCGCCACAGCCGGTGCGGCGGTCGCCGTTCACCGGCGCGGACCAGCTCCTCCCACCTGCCACGTGCCCGGCTGGTCCGTCGCGGCCACCAATGCGGACAAGCTCACCGAACGCCCCGGTGGCACGGCCGGGGCCAGCGTCCCTAGCTGGGACGACACTCCCGGAACCGACATGATCGACCCGCCCGGGTCCGCCGGCGGGGTGTGCCAGCCCAGGGCACGCAGCCCCGAAAGCACGGCCAGCGCCACCAGCAGCGCGAGCAGTGCCTGCTTGGCCGGGCCGAGCACCCAGGCCGCGAGGCTCGACCGCTCCCTGGTCAGCAGCAGGGTCGCGGCGAACGACGACGGCACCGCGACGACCGCGACCGCGTCGGCTCCGAGCTCGAACGGCAACGCCGACAAGGCCACGGTGAGACACATCAGGACCAGGATCGCCAGCGTGACGCGGGCGACGTCCGGCGAGACACTGAGGCCCACCACCAGCTTCGCCCGCGCCGCCCGGCGCGCATCGGTGGTGTAGAACGCGTACACCTCACGGTTCTGGTGGACGTCCTCGACGTAGGTCCGGGCGATCCGGCGGTGCTCCAGGTCGACCGTGATCGGCGTGCTCAGCTCGATACTGGTGTCGTCGGTGCCCACGCTCACGTGGTAGCTGCCCGGGCCGCCCGGGTCGATGTCGACGAGGGCCACCGGCGCCAGCCACCGCTGCCGCAGAGTGAGTGACTCATCACGGACAGGGCAACGCCGAGCCAGCACCGTCCGCCGCTCCTCGGACATCTTGATCAGGCAGGGGCGGTACGGGTCCAGGGTGACGGCGGCGAGCGCCTCCCAGCGCCGCCCGTACTCCGCCACCGTGCTCAGCACCGGCACCGCGGCCGGGCCCGCCAGGCTCAGCTCGTCGATCCAGGCGGTGAACTCCCGCAGGTAGTAACCGATGTGCGCGACCTCCAGCGGTGTGGGGACGTCCGGATCACGCCAGAGCTCGCCGGCGGCGAGCAGCATCGTGTCCGCACTGCTCAGCGGGTCGAAGGGCTCCGCCAGCGCCGAGCGCAGCAGAAGCTGGGCCGGCTCGAGCAGCGCCTGCCACGACCGCAGTGTCACATCCGGCACCGACAGATCCGCCTCGCGCGCAAGATAGGTCGCGACGGCCTCGAGCGAGAGCGGACGTCCCTTGCGGGGCACCAGCCCAGGCAGGTTGCCGGACAGCCGCCCCGGGCGGAACCTGGAGATCGCGTCCACGACGCGGCGCGCCGGGCCGGGCAGTGGGCAGCCGATGGCGTCGGCGAGCAGCGCGATCAGGTTGCCCTGGATCGCGACGGACGTCCCGTACGGCATCAGGTGGGCGTCGGAGCCACTCGGACCGGCGAGATTGAATCCGACCAGGGCACGCTTGGGCAACGTGGAGATCGGCAGCAGCAGGCAGACTTCGGGCGGCAGCCGGCCGACGGTGTCGAGCCGCCCGGTACCCGGAACAATGCTGTTCAGCAGCCCGTCGAGCGGGCCCCAGTTCACCGAGCGGGTAAGCCGACAGCGGTTGGCACTGACGATCGTGAACTGGTCGACGACCCGCCGGCGCAGCCCCGCGTACTCGGCTGGGGGCGCGAGCAACATCGTGGTGACCTCGTCGACGTCGGTGAGGTCGAGCACCGGGGCGCTGTCGGCGTCATCCCGCCTGCTCCACCGGCGTAGCCGGCTGACGGCCCCCGAGCCGCCGGCACCGCCGGCTCCCCCGGCACCGCCTGAACCCCCTGAACCCCCTGAACCGCCTGAACCCCCTAAGCCACCGAATCCGCCGAAGCCGCCGCCGCCCGAGCCCGCCACTCAGCGGCCCCCGCCCCGGGAACCGGGAGAAACACTCCGGAATGTGCCGATCACACCACGAGACCGTAGCAGCCCACAGTTTCCAGCCAGCCACCGACGGACCCAGCCCAGAGCCCCAGCCAGAGCCCCAGGTGGAGAGGTTCGGACGGCAAACCCCGGGACCGGAGCCCTTGGGTGAAGGGCTTCGGGCGACCTATCCCGGGGTGGGGCCTCAGGTCAGGGAGGCCAGGAGTTCGCGGGCGGCGCGGGCGATCTCGATGTCCTCGCGCGCTTCGATGATCAGGGTGCGCACAGGTGCGTCCGGTGCGCTGATGTCGAGGTCGCCGCCGGTGTAGGAGAGGTTGCGCTCCTCGTCGACCGCGATCCCGAGGAAGGCGAGGCCGGTGGCGGCCCCGGAACGTACCGGGCCGGCGTGCTCCCCGACGCCGCCGGTGAAGACGAGTGCGTCCAGGCCGCCGAGCGATGCCGTCATCGCGGCTGTCTCGGCTCGCAGTCGATGCAGGTAGACGGCCATGCCGAGTGCCTCGGGGGTGCCCGCCCGGCGCGCGCCGGTCAGGATGGCCCGCATGTCCGCCGACCCGACCAGGCCGGTCATGCCGCTCTCGTGGAACAGCACGTCGGTGAGCTCCTGAGCGGTCATCCCCTGTTCGGTCTGCAGCCAGAGCAGGAGACCCGGGTCGACCGTGCCGGAGCGGGTGGCCATCACCAGGCCTTCCAGCGGGGTGAAGCCCATTGTGGTGTCGATGCTGACGCCGTCCCGCACGGCGGCCAACGACGCGCCCGAGCCCAGGTGAGCGGTGACCACCCGGCGCGCTCCTGTCAGCTCGGCCGCCCGCCGGGCGGCGTAGGCGTGCGACAGGCCGTGGAACCCGTAGCGGCGGACGCCGTACTGCTCTCGCCATCGGGCCGGGACCGGGTAGGTGATGGCCTCGAGCGGCATCCGGGAGTGGAAGGCGGTGTCGAAGCAGGCCACGCGTGGGACACCGGGGAGCGCCTCCGACACGTCGGCCAGCGCCGCCAGCGCGGCCGGCTGGTGCAGCGGCGCCAGGGAGACGAGTTCCCGCAGGCGCCGTTCGACCTGCTCGTCGACGAGCACCGGGTCGGTGAAGGTCGACCCGCCGTGCACGACGCGATGTCCGGTGACGGTGACCTCGCCGGCGTGCGCGAGGGCGTCGACGGCCTGTTCCAGCTCCGCCGGGTCGGGCCGCCCCGCCACGGCGCGCAGGTCGTGGGCGGCCAGCACCCGGTCGTCCGAGCCGAGCAGGCGCAGCTTCACGCTGGACGAGCCCGCGTTCACCACGAGCACGTTCACCGCCGCGACGGCGCCGGCCGGAACCCGCGTCGGGACGTCCGCCACGTCTATCGGTCCTTCCCGGCGGGGTGGGCGCGTGCCGCTCTCGGTCAGCATGCCCTCGGTCAGTGCGGTCGCGGCCAGCAAGGCCCCAGTCAGACGGTCGGGTCGGTCGGCCAGCAAGGCCTCCAGTCAGACGGTCGGCCAGCCGCCCGGTAAAGCCTCTGTCAGTAAGGCCACGTCCAGTCACGGATGCGCGGGTCGTCCTCGCCATGGTCGCGGGTGTAGGCGCGGGCGGCGAGACGGGCGTCGATCATTCGCTGCCTGACGTGCGCCGCGCGGGCGCCGAGGCTGGCGACCCGGTCGATCACGTCCACGACCAGGTGGAAGCGGTCGAGGTTGTTCATCATGACCATGTCGAAGGGCGTGGTCGTCGTGCCCTCCTCGATGTAGCCGCGGACGTGCAGGTTGCCGTGGTTCCGCCGCCGGTAGGTGAGGCGGTGGATCAGCCACGGGTAGCCGTGGTAGGCGAAGATGATCGGCCGGTCCTCGGTGAACAGCGCGTCGAAGCGCGCGTCGGACATGCCGTGCGGGTGCTCGGCCTCCGCCTGCAGGCACATCAGGTCGACGACGTTGACGACCCGCACCTTCAGCTCGGGGAAGTTCTGGCGCAGGATGTCGACCGCGGCCAGCGTCTCCAGGGTCGGGATGTCCCCGGCGCAGGCCATGACGACGTCGGGGGTGCCGTCGCCGTCCTCGGTGTGGTCGTTGCTCGCCCAGTCCCAGATACCCAGGCCGCGGGTGCAGTGCGCGATCGCGTCCGACATCGGCAGGTAGTTCAGTGCCGGCTGCTTGCCGGCGACGATGACGTTGATGTAATGCCGGCTGCGCAGGCAGTGGTCGGCCACCGAGAGCAGCGTGTTCGCGTCCGGTGGCAGGTAGACCCGGATGATCTCGGCCTTCTTGTTGACCACGTGGTCGATGAAGCCCGGGTCCTGGTGCGAGAAGCCGTTGTGGTCCTGGCGCCAGACATGGCTGGTGAGCAGGTAGTTCAGGGAGGCTATCGGTCGGCGCCAGGGAATGTGCCGGGTCGCCTTCAGCCATTTCGCGTGCTGGTTCACCATCGAGTCGACGATGTGGATGAACGCCTCATAGCACGAGAAGAAGCCGTGCCGGCCGGTGAGCAGGTAGCCCTCCAGCCAGCCCTGACACAGGTGCTCGGAGAGCACCTCCATCACCCGGCCGTCCGGGGCGAGGTCCTCGTCGGTCGGCACCGTCTCGGCGTTCCAGGCCCGGGACGTGGTCTCGAACAACGCCCCGAGGCGGTTCGACGCGGTCTCGTCCGGGCCCATCACGCGGAAGGTGTTCGGGTTCGAGCGCATGACGTCGCGCAGGAAGCCGCCGAGCACCCGCGTCGCCTCGTTGGAGCCCACTCCCGGCTGGGGAACGTCGACGGCGTAGTCGCGGAAGTCCGGCAACGTCAGGTCACGCAGCAGCTCACCGCCGTTGGCGTGCGGGTTGGCGCTCATCCGGCGGGTGCCGACGGGAGCCAGCGCCGCGAGCTCCGGGACCAGCCGCCCGTCGGCGTCGAACAACTCCCAGGGCCGGTAGCTGCGCAGCCACGACTCCAGCAGGGCGAGATGCTCGGGGTTGTTGTGCAGCTCGGCGATCGGCACCTGGTGCGAGCGCCAGTTCCCCTCGACCGGCCGGCCGTCGACCGTCGACGGACCCGTCCACCCCTTCGGCGTGCGCAGGACGATCATCGGCCACACCGGGCGGGACGAGTCGCCGCCGCGGCGGGCGCGGTCCTGAATGTCGAAGATCCGCGAGACGGCGGTGTCGAGCACCCGGGCGAACTGCTGGTGGACGTCGGCGGGGTCATCGCCGGTGACGTGCAGCGGCTCGTAGCCGTAGCCGCGCATCAGCGCGTCGAGCTCCGACTCGGGGATGCGGGCGAGGATCGTCGGCTGAGCGATCTTGTACCCGTTGAGGTGCAGGATCGGCAGCACCGCGCCGTCGCGCACCGGGTCGAGGAACTTGTTGGAGTGCCAGCTCGCCGCCAGCGGGCCGGTCTCCGCCTCGCCGTCACCGACGACGGCGGCGACCACCAGGCCCGGGTTGTCGAAGGCGGCGCCGTAGGCGTGGGTGAGCGCGTACCCCAGCTCACCGCCTTCATGAATGGAACCGGGCACCTCCGGCGCCACATGGCTGGGAATTCCCCCGGGGAACGAGAACTGCCGGAACAGCCGGCGCAGCCCCTCCCTGTCCTGGGTGACGGAGGGGTAGATCTCGCTGTACGTGCCCTCGAGGTAGGTGTTGGCCACGATTCCCGGCCCGCCGTGGCCAGGGCCGATCACGTAGATCGCGTCGAGGTCGTTGCGGCGGATGACGCGGTTCATGTGGGCGTAGATGAGGTTGAGCCCGGGCGTGGTACCCCAGTGCCCGAGCAGCCGTGGCTTGATGTGCTCGGCCCGCAGCGGCTCGGTGAGCAACGGATTGTCGAGTAGGTAGATCTGCCCCACCGCGAGGTAGTTGGCGGCGCGCCAATAGGCGTCGATCAGTCGCAGCTCCTCGGTGGACAGCGGCCCCGTGCTCTGCACACCGGACTCCGCGCCGATCTCGGCGACGTTGATCATGCCCGCCCTCTCTGCTGGTCCCGCCTCGGCGCCGTTGCCTCGTCTGTACCGTGCCTCGCATGTGTCGTTACCGCGTGGGTGCCGTTACCGGCGACCCCACCATCGTTCCCTCGACACCGGGCGGAACGCTGATCCGTTGTAAGGCTGGACCCGGTTAACTCCGCCCGGACAAAACCCGGGCGAACGTCGCGTGAACGCCGGGCCGGTGGTCCCTTGCGGGCGTCGACACGGCCCTGGCCTGACGGCCCTTTGGACGCGACGCGGTCAGGACGGCTTTCCCGACGGGCACCCCCGATCGGCATGGACGGACATGGGCGGCATGGTCCAGCGTGGACGGCGGGACGGGCTCCGGCGCGCCCGGAACGGGCCCGCCCGGCTTCGTCAGCCCCGGCCTGGGTCAGCCCTCGCCGACCAGCGGGCTGGAAGCCACCTCCGTGCCGTCGTCGAGGGTGGTCACCCGGAAGTCCGCGAAGACGTTCGGTGCCACATCCCGCAGGGCGCGCAGCGCGGCGATCGCCAGCCCGCGGATCTCGACGTCGGCGTGCTCGCTGGCCCGCATCCCGATGAAGTGCCGCCAGGCACGGTAGTTGCCGGTGACGACGATCCTGGTCTCGGTGGCGTTCATCAGCACCGAACGGGCCGCCTGACGAGCCTGCTTGCGGCGCGAGGTCGGCGCGGACACGTCCGCGAAACGCTTCTCGAGGCCCTCCAGCAGCCGCGCGTACGCGTCCATGGACGCGGCGGCCGCCTCGGTGAACAGGGAGTGCAGCTCGGGGTCGGTGGCGATCACCTCGGGCTCGACGACGGCCGCATCGTGCTCGGGGACGTAGCGCTGGGAGAGCTGGCTGTAGGAGAAGTGCCGGTGCCGGACGAGCTCGTGGGTCAGGCTCCGGGAGACACCGGTGATGTACAGCGAGACCGTTCCGTGCTCGAGCACCGACAGGTGGCCGACGTCGAGGATGTGCCGCAGGTAGCCGGCGTTCGTCGCCGTCGCCGGGTTCGGCTTGTTCCAGCTCTGGTAGCAGGCGCGACCGGCGAACTCCGCGAGTGCCTGGCCGCCCTCGGCGTCGGTGCTCCACGGGACGTCGTCCGGCGGGAGGAACTCCGTTCGGGCTATGACCTGGACCTTCATCCGGGCCGCCGCGGGGCCGGGGCTCGGCTCGTCGAGCTGCTCCGACCCGGCGGTCTCGTCGATCTCGTCAGGCACTCCGACCTCCACCACAGCGACCTCCACCGTCTCCACTCGTGGACGTCCGCGCAGCCGGACCGTGTTCACGCCAGCCGTGTTCACGCGCCGGACCGCGCCCGTGCGGCCAGACCGTGCTCACGCACCGATCGCCTGCGCGCAGCCGCGGCGTGCGCACTCAGCCGGAGCGTGAGCACGCGGTCGGCGACGTCCAAACCGCTCGGCGCGGGACTCGAGCGGCTGCGCCCCACGGTATCGGCTCCACCCACGCCATCCGGAAGCAGCATCGACGGAGCCACGACGAGAAACCAACCCGCGCCCGCCGACCGGCATCGGCATGCACCGGACCGGTTACGTTCGAACCGCCCAACCGGCCCGTGTCGTCACCCACTTACCCGTCCGGTGACCCGTCCGGAACACAGCGGTGGCACTGGCGACGCACCGTGGTACACCGGATGTGGGCGCCTCGCCACAGTCGGCGAGGGGTCCGGTGCCCGCCCGAGTGGCGCGGTCCGGCCGGGGGTCTCCGCCCCCGTCAGCTCCCGGCCGGTCCCGCGCCGCGGCGGGCACCGTGTCTCCCACGCGGCCGCGACTGCCGACCGGCCCGTCTCCCGCGCCGCCGGCCGACGGCGCGGCCGCGTGGCGCTCGGCGCCTACCGTGAATCGCGCGGGGCCGTGCGGTGCCGTGTCGGCCGTGCGGTGCCGTGTCGGCCGTCAGCCCGCGGGTCTCCACGCCGTCGGGTCGGCCGGGCCCTGGTCGCCGGTGGCCATGTCCTTCACCTCGTGCGGGCGGTCGTCGGCGAACGGCGGGAACCAGACGTGCCCGATGCCCTTGCGTGAGGCGTACCTGATCTGCTTCGCCAGCTTGTCGGCCTGGTGGTAGGTCTCCACGTTGAGACCGCGGCCGCGCAGCAGCCGGGCGGTCGCCAGCGCCTCGGCGCGGCGCTCGTCACTCGGGATCACCATGAGCACCTGGGCCGGGCTGGACGGACCCGCGCCGATGAGGCCGTCCGCGACGAGCTTGGCGAAGATCCGGGTGAGACCGATCGAGATCCCGACACCGGGGAGGTTGCGCCGGATGAAGGTGCCCGCGAGGTCGTCGTACCGGCCACCGGAGCAGATGCTGCCGTACCCGGGCGCATCGACGAACTTGGCCTCGTAGACGGTGCCGGTGTAGTAGTCCAGGCCGCGGGCGATCGACAGGTCGGCCACGACGGCGCCCGCCGGCAGGTCGGCCAGGTCGTCCAGCACCCGGGCCAGCTCCTCGAGCCCTTCCGTCAGGAGCTCGGATTTGACCCCGAGCCGGCCGATCTCGTCGATGACCCCGGCGTCGGAGCCCCGGACCTGGGCCAGGTCGAGGCAGGCGCGCGCCTGCTCGGCCGTGAGCCCGACCGGCCCCGTCAGCAGCGCCTCGACCCCCCGCGCGCCGATCTTGTCGATCTTGTCCGCGGCGCGGATGACGGCGAGCGGGTCACCGATACCGAGCCCCTCGTAGAACCCCTGCAGGATCTTGCGGTTGTTGATGTTCAACGTCCAGGACGGGACGGCGAGCGTCGTGAGGACCTCGTGCACGATCCGGGGCAGCTCGGCGTCGAAGTGCAGCGGGACGTTGTCGACGTTGATGACGTCGATGTCACACTGAGTGAACTCTCGGAACCGGCCCTCCTGCGGCCGCTCGCCCCGCCACACCCGCTGGATCTGGTAGCGCTTGAACGGGAAGACCAGGTCGTTGAAGTGGGCGGCGACGTACCGGGCGAACGGCACGGTCAGGTCGAAGTGCAGGCCGAGGCGCGCGCTGTCGTCGTCGTCCGCCGCCTGCAGGCGGCGCAGGGTGTAGACCTCCTGCGACGTCTCGCCCTTGGCCATCAGGGCCTCGAGGGCCTCCACCGACGGGGTCTCCACGGAGCAGAACCCGTACCGCTCGAAGGTGGCACGGATGGTGTCGAGCCAGCGGAGCTCGACCATCCGGACGTCGGGAAGCCACTCGGGGAACCCGCTGACCGGGGTGGGACGGACTATCGGTGCGTCGGCCATGGCCGGGACAAACTCCTCGTTCTCGACACTGTTGCGTGCGCGCGCCTGGGCGAGGCGCACTCATCGGACCCTGAGAGCGCGGCGATCACCGATGTCGAGACAGGAGAAGCACGATCGAAACCATACAACGCCGCCCGCGGGTCCCTCCGGACGGCGAGTGGTGCAGCCACCGGGTCGCACCGGCCGGTCTGGCTCCGGCGCTCCCCCGGTGGCCGCGTGACCTCTATGTGGTCCTCTCGGGCCCCTGGTTGCTCCCGGCGACGCCCGCGGCCGCCGCCCCGGCGCCCCCGTGCGGCTCCGGGCCGACCACCGTCAGCCCACCGGCGGGATCGACCAGGCACCGCCCGGCCGCCGTGCCCGCGACGACCAGCTCACCGCGGACCCGCACGCACGCGAAGAGCGCGACATGCAGTGGACGGACGGCCGGCAGCAGGAAGCCACCGTCGATGTCATAGCGGGTGTTGGTCACCTTGCGCGTGGTGGAGCCGAGCTCCTGCGCGCCCGCCGGAGGCAGGTCCGCCCGCGCCGTGACCATCATCTCCGTGCAGCCGACCGGCCAGGTCCAGCACAGACGCCCGTCGACCATCCGCAGGTCGGGCACGGGCCCCACGTCGTCGGCCGCGGTGTGCGGCCCCGGCGGCGGCACCACGAACAACGGCAGCCCGGACGGCGGCCCGGCCTCGACGCGCGCAGCGGATTCGGCGTGCGCCCCGGGCTCGACGCGCCGCCCAGGCTCGACGTGCCCGCCGGATTCAGCGTGTGCCCCGGATGTGGCAGCCGCGGGTTCCGGCCGCGTGGCGGCGTCCCGCGCAGGCTCCGGCGCTCGGGCCGGCCCGGTACCCGGAGCGGTCGCGGGGCCGGGGACGGGCGTGGCAATGGGAACGGGCGTGGGAGTGGGAGTGGGAGTGGGAACGAGGGTGGGAGTCGGGCTCGGCCAGCGGGCCGGGCGCGACCAGGCGCCGTCGATCCCGGCGATCACCTCGTACTCGGGGATCGACGCGCCGCGGAAGACACCGCCGTCCTCGATGGTGGTGGCCGAGGTGACCCCGACCGCGCGCGAGTTGCCGTCCGCGGTGATCCGGCGGATCCGGTAGCGGGCCTCGCCGGGGGTGGTCGTCGGCCGCCAGCTGATCACCACGGAGGCGCCGTCCCACCGGGCGGCCACGCCGCTCGGCGGTTCGACGACGCGCTCGGCCTCCGCGGTCCGGCCGGCCTCGACCCGCTGCCCGGACGGCTGACCCGCCGGTTGTCCGGCCGGCGGCCTGCCCGGCCGGTTGGAAGCCGGGAGCGGATCGGCACCGGATCCCACCGCTGCTGCCGCGTCCGAGGCCGCCGTCGCGGTCGACGCCGAGGCCGAGGGCGAGGGCTGCGGCTGCGGCTGATGGGCGCCGGATGAGGAGGTCCCCGCCAGCTCCTGTGCCTCGTCGTGGTCCGCGGCGAGGGCCAGGGCTTCGCGGGCGAGCCGGATCCGTTCCGGGCCGGACTGCGCCCGGGCCCGCCGGACGAGGTCATCCGCCCGGGCGCACCGAGCCTGGGCCGCCGCGCGCACCTCGTCGAGGACGCGTCCGTCGGGGCCCGGCACGTCCGCGCCGAGGCGGGCCAGCTCGTCGGCGAGACGGACCACCGCGTGCTGGCGGTTGGCGGCGAGCTCCGCGACGATCGCGCGCCAACGCTCGCCGGCCGCCCGGATGGCGCGCTCCACCTCGTCGCCGACCGCCCGGATCGGGGGCAATGTCTCCCCGGCGATCTCACGGGCGCGGGTGATCTCGTCGCTGGCGGCGATCGGGCGGCCGGCACGCAGCGCGGCCCGCGCCCGGGAGAGCGCGCTCTGCCAGTCGGCGGCACGCACCGGCTCAGGACGCACCGGCACCGGGTTGACCGGCGACGGGCCGCCCCGACCACCGCTCCCCCGACCACCGCTTCCCGGACCGTCGCTCCCCGGACCGTCGCCCGCGTCCCCGTCGAAGGCCGCGCCCGTGGACGGCCCACCGGCGGGCGAGCCGGCCCCCGACCGCGGGGTGCGCGCCACGACCGGGGCGTCCACGCCGTGCTCGCGGGCGAGGTCGGCGACGACCGCGCGCGCCCGGCCGGGGTCGAGGCCCTCCGTCTCGGCCGCCGCGACAAGCTCGGCGGCGGCCGAGGGCAGCAGGCGGTCCTCGATGAGCACGGCGGTGGCGACCCGCGGGCGCAGCACAATCTTCACGGGTTCGACCAGCGCGTCCAGATACGCCTCGGGGTCGCCGTCGACGAGCAGGGCCCGCACGGCGGTCAGCAGGTCGTCCAGCAGGGCCCGCCGCCGGTCCGGCCGGCGCTCGCGGTTGCGGGCGGCAGCGGCGTCGCGGACGGCCCTGATCTCCTCCCGGCTGGCGCCCGGCGCGATCCCCAGCAGGTCGAACAGGCTCCGCGGCGGGGTCACGCCCGCGATCCGGCCAAGCTCGTCGAGGTCGGCTCGCACCTGGCGTATCACCTCGGCCGGGACGGGCCGGCGCGTCGACGTGGCGTCCGCCCGCTCGGGCGTGCCCGCGGGCAGCACCCGGTACCTGCGGGTGCGCAGCGCGAACGCGGCGTCGTCAACACCGTGCGCGGCGGCGAGGGCGCGCAGCCCGGCCAGCTTGTCCTCGGGGAGGCCGCCGAACCGGCTGACCAGCCGGCGGACGGCGGCGTCGAGCTCGGCGAAGCGCTCACCGTCGCGAGCCTCGCGCGCGGCGCCGACCCGGGCGGCGAGCTCGGCGCGGGAGGCGGCGGTGGCCAGCGCCGCGGACAGCTCGTCGTGCAGGCCCAGCAACGCGATGATCACACCCCGGTAGCGGGGATGGTCCCGGCTGCGCTGCCAGAACGCCCAGACGGCGTCGACCCGCACCCGGACCTGCTCATCGCTGAGCCGCGGGGCCTCCTCGATCGGGATGTCGTAGAGCTCGAAGGGGTCGCTCTGCTCGGCGCCGCCGCGGGCATGCACGGCCGCGAGCACGCGCCGCCGGTAGTCGTTCGAGTCGAAGGGCAGCACCGTGGACTCCCTTTCCGTGACGCTCTCCGGCCGTTCCGTCCGGCGCCGGCCCCGCCCCTTCAGGGTTGACCGGCGCCACCAGCACAGGGCGGCGGCTACGTCCAGCCGGGCGCGCCGGGCGAGCCGCCCAGCCCGCCGCGGTCGTCCCCGGGCCGGCCCTTGCGCAGCGGGTCCTCCCCGCCGCCCGCCCCGGACGGATCGCCACCGGACGGCCCGCCACCGGACGCCCCGGAGCCGAAAGGCCCCTCACCCCGCTCACGCCGCGCCCGAGCGACCTGCTCCCGTTCGCGGGCGACGTCGGCCTGGCTCAGCGCCGCCGAGGTCTCCACCCGGACGGTCAGCGGCCGGTCGGCGAGCCCCTCGTGTCGTGCCGTCACCTCGAGGATGCCGTCAAAGCCCATCCGGAACATGATTTCAATCTGGGTTCCGGCGGGATAGCCCGGTGGGATTCCGGTGATCTCCGCCTCGGCGATGACCTTGTTGTCCTCGACCCGCGGCGACGCGACCCCGCCGGCCTGCTCCACCACGTAGACAGTCACCGTGTCCTGATCGTCACGTACCGTCCCGAACGGACGGCGGACCGCGACCGGTAGCCGGTCGTTGCGGTGGACCAGGAAGACCGCGCCCTGGTCGCCGAACCGGTTCAGCGCGAGCACACCGAAGCCACGGGAGACCACGTTGACGACCTGGACCTCGACCGTCCGCCGGACCCGCTCGGCGGACAGCCCGAGGGCCTCGGCCAGCCGTCGACACGCGGCATCAAGGTCCGCGGCGGCAGCGGTGTCGACGGCGGCGCCGTCCACGAGCTGGCCGCGGGTGACCAGGTCGGCCGCGACCATCCGCTCCAGCGCCTTCTTCTCACCGTAGATCGCGGCGCCGCGGGCGACGGCGAGATCCGGGTCGGTCAGCTCCACCGGGACGGACAGCTCCGCCGCCAGCCGCCGCGCCACCGCCGGCATCCGCGACGCCCCGCCGACGAGCAGCACCCGGTCGATCCCACGCACCCCGCGCTCCCGGGCCGCGTCGATCGCGGCCCGGGTCAGCGTGACGGTGCGGTCGAGCAGGCCGGCGGTGAGGCGCTCCAGCTCGTCGCGGGTGAGCGTGATGTCCAGCGACCTGCCGCTGTGGCTGACCGTCACCACCGTGGACGTCGCCTCGGTCAGCTCCAGGCGGGCGCGCTCGGCGGCGAGCTGCAGCTCCTGCGCCGCCTCGCCGTCGTCGAGCGGGTCGTCGGCCTCGGGATGGGCCTCGAGGAAGCGGTCGGAGAGGAACAGCACGATCTTCTCGTCCCAGTCGGCCCCGCCGAGCTGGTGATCACCGTCGGTGGCGACGACGGACACCCTGCGGTCGGCCAGCTCGACGATGGTGACGTCGAACGTCCCGCCGCCGAGGTCGTAGACGAGCGCGACCTCCTCGGCGATCGTGCCCGGGCCCGTGAGCGTCCGGCGGCTGCCGACCTCGAAGCGGGCGAATCCGTAGGACAGCGCGGCGGCGGTGGGCTCGTTGATGACGTCCACGACGTTCAGGCCGGCGTACTCGCCGGCGAGCACCGTGGCGCGCCGCTCCTCGTCACCGAAGTAGGCGGGGACGGTGATCACGACGTCCCGGACGGGCTCGCCGGTGGTCAGGCCGGCGTCCGAGACGAGCGCCTTGAGGATCAGCCCGCTCACCGCCGGGGCGGACCAGGCGGCGCCGTGCGTCACGAACCGCCAGTCGCCGTCGCCCATCCGCCGTTTGACCAGGGCGCACACGTCGTCGGGACGGGCTCGCGCCAGGCGGCGCGCGGTCTCGCCGGTGATGTAGTCGTCCTGGCCGACGAACAGGACGACGCTCGGCAGGGTCCGCGACCCGTCCATCAACGGGATGATCTCGGGGTCCCCGGCGCCGGAGACCCGCGCCAGACAACTGAAAGTCGTCCCGAGATCGATGCCGAAGACCGTGCCGGTGTTCGGCGCCGCCCGCC
>NZ_UBIZ01000680.1:0-29218 GCF_900465275.1 Parafrankia sp. Ea1.12
CGGTAACCGTCGGGCGGCGCGCCCGGATCGTCGCGGAAGCGGGGCGACGGCCCCTCGCGGTACGCGTCCGGCCGGTGGTCGCCGGCGGGCCGGCCGGGCGGGTCGTCCCGGAAACGCGGAGACGGCCCCTCGCGGTAGTCGCCATCGCGTGGATCCCGGCCGGGGCGGTCGCGGTAACCGGGCTCGCGGCCGCCCGGACCACCCGGCTCCGGGCGGGCATAGCGGTCGTCCGGCGACGGAGTACCCCGGCGGGTCGACGGAGTCGGCTGGCGCGGGTCGAACGGCGGCGGCGTGCGGTGATCCGCCGGAGGCGGGGTCGGGCGGCCCGGCGGCGGTGACGAGCGCGCCGGGACCGGCGTGCGCGGCCCACGCGGGCCGGTTGCGCCGCGGGCCTCCTCACGCCGGAACTCCACGACCGCGGTCCCCAACTCGATCCGGTCGCCGTTGACAAGCTTCACCTGCGTCGCCGCGCGCCCGTTGACCAGGCTGCCGTTCGTGGAGCCGGCATCCACGTACAGGAACTGCCCGTCAGGCAGGCGGCGGATCTCGCCGTGCCGCCTCGAGACGCCCGTGTCGTTCAGTCGGATGTCGCACTCGACGCTGCGCCCGATCACCGTGGTCTCCGCGTCCAGCGGGTACTCCCGCTCGCCGCTGCCCGACCCGCCCGGCGCGCGTGTCGTGATCAGTAGATGCGGGGTACCCGGCGCCGCCGGCCGCGGCCGGCGGCCACCGACCACCGCGGGATCCGCGGAGGCCACACTGCTGCGGATCCGGAAGACGCCGATGTCGAGATCGGCGGCCTCCGCGAGTCGGACAGTCACCGGGCCGACGAAGGTGTAGCGCTGCTCCGCGGCATGCTCACGGACCATCTCCGCCAGCTCGTCACAGAGCGCCCGGGTGTAGGGGGCCAGCCGGGCGAAGTCGCCACCAGCCAGCTCGACGGCGAACTCGTTCGGGACGAGGACACGGTTCGAGCTGTTCGCACGCCGGTCGTCGGTCTCGCGAGCCAGGGCGCTGGCGATCTCGACGGGTTCGACCCCGCCTTTGAAGACCTTCGCGAACGCACCCTCGACGAGGCCGCCAAGGCGCCGTTCGAAGCGCTGCAGCACGCCCATGCCCGACCTCCCTTCTCCCGGTCTGTGAGATCGTATGCCCCCAGGCCGGTCCAACCCTCGGCTCGGCAGCTTGACATGCCTCCGCGGCCGGCCGGGGGGCGGCGCAAGCTACCGTCTCCAGCGTGATAGCGTGTCCCACGGCAAGGAGATAGTCCCACTCGGGCGAGTGGCGGAATGGCAGACGCGCACGGTTCAGGTCCGTGTGTCCTAACGGACGTGGGGGTTCAACTCCCCCCTCGCCCACGAGCCGGCCCGTCGTGCTTGCCAGCCCCTTCGGGTTGGCTGCGCGGCGGGCCGCGACGCTTTCCGGGGGGTGACCCCCCGAGACCCCCCGGAGGGCTGGGGTGCGGTGGCTCCGAACGCTTCGGCTTCCTGTGCGTGGGGCCCAAAGGCTGGTTTTCGGTTGGGGGCTGGCCGGGGGGCTCGGTCTCGCTTCGCTC
The DNA here is from genome assembly GCF_900465275.1 of Parafrankia sp. Ea1.12. NCBI lineage: Bacteria > Bacillati > Actinomycetota > Actinomycetes > Frankiales > Frankiaceae > Parafrankia > Parafrankia sp. Ea1.12. The sequence continues at coordinate 1,556 of NZ_UBIZ01000680.1, forward strand.
GATCTCGGGGGCGTGGGTCTTGCTCCGGAGCGTGTTGTTTCAGCCTCTCTCTGCTGGTCTGGAAACATGCTTGGCATCCCGGCCCGCCAGCTCGAGTCCGGGTCCAGGGCAGAGGGCGCCGACGCGGCCAGCCGGTCGGCCACGGGTGGCGGGCGTGAAGCCGGGCACCGCTGATCCCGTTGCCGCCTCTGCGGCGTGCGGAATGACTGGGGCTGCGAGCAGCGACTCAAGTTGACGGCCCGGCCCAGTGGCGCGCTTCACCCCGGAGAAGCGGCTGACGCCCCGATGCCCGGTTTTAGGCGAAGCAAACCCCCGAGATCGTGCGAAGCGGGATTCGGTCCCTTAACCAGCACAAGCCAGGGTCAAAACCGTGGTCAGGGCGGGCGGCCATGGGGGGTGGACCGGTTGGCGGTCCGGAATGTCTCCCACATCGGGATGAGTACCGGTCGGCGCACCGGGTACTCCGACCCCGATCACGAAGGTCGGAGGTCACCTCGTCAGCGTCCTCCGCCGGACAGGCCCTCGGAGGGAGTAACGCAATGGGAATCGGTGCCGGAGTATTTCTGATGGCGCTCGGCGCGATCCTCACGTTCGCGGTCGACGTGACGATCTCCGGGCTCGACATCGCGGTCGTCGGGATCATCCTCATGCTGGCCGGGGCGGTCGGGCTCGTCCTGGAGCTCGCGGTGTTCGCGCCCCGGCGGCGGCGCGCCCTCGTGACGCGGTCGGATGTGGACGTCTACCCCGAGGCCGGGGCGTACGAGGAGCCCCCGGCCCAGGCCCTGCGGGTGCACCGCCGCACCACCCGGCAGGTGGACGTCCCGGCGGACTATGACGTGGACGGGCGCGCCGGGTACCCGCCGGTGCGTTGACCGGAGTCGTTCGCCGTCCGGCCGGTGGCCCGCGCAGTGGCGGGTCGCCGGCCGGACGGGTGTTCGGTGTTCAGCCGGAGGCCGCGGCCATTCCGAGCGGTGGCTGCTGCGGGCAGGATTGCAGCACCTGCCGCATGGCATCCGCCTCGGCCTGTTCGACCCAGAGGCCGTAGCGGGATTTCAATCCGACCTGGCGCGCGATGTAGGCGCAGCGGATTCCGGGGCTCGGTGGGAGCCATTCGGAGGCGTCCTGGTCGCTTTTCTGCTGGTTGATCGGGCCGTCGACGGCCAGCAGGTTCTCCGGGTCGTTCGCGAAGCCGAGGCGTTCCTTCGCGGTCCATTCCAGTGCGCCGGTGCGCCAGGCGTCGGCCAGCGGGATCACGTGGTCGATCTGGACGGCCGACGAGTTGCGCCCGCGGTCGAACCGGATGATTCGGGTGGTGTACGGGTCGCGCAGCTCGCCGGTCAGGACGATGCAGTCGTCGTTGCTGCGGGTGGTGATGCTGCGCAGGTCGCGGTGCAGGATGTCGTTGCGGGTGTCGCAGCCGTTGTGGTCGACATCGCTCCAGGCCGTCCCGAACTCGTTGCGTTTGTAGGGCGGGGAGTTGTCCTCGGCGCGGATCGACAGCGTGCCGAGCACCTGGAGGGCCGAGCCTGCGCCGGGCGGGGCGCCCGCGCCGCTCACCCCGCCGCCGGGTGCGGGCGCGGCGGTCGGGTCTCCCGCCGTGGCGTCGAGGACCTCGTCGCACCCGCCGACCAGCAGGATGATCGCGACCGCGCACAGGGCGCCGGCGGCGCGGACCAGTCGCCCGCGTCCCGCGCCGCCGAGGCCGGCTCCGCCACGGCCCGTTCCGCGGCGGCGCCTGGCGCCAGTGGCGCTCGTGGGCCCCGCGCCGGCCGTGCTCTCGCCCACTGTTGTCCCCGATCTGCTCGGCGTGGCCGGCCCGCTTCGCACGTCCGGTTTCGTCCGTCTACGGCCGTTTGCGTCCGTGACGGCCACCGTAGCCTGCGTCGATGCGGATCCGTGTCCGGTCCCGTCGGCTGGGCTCCGGGAAATGGCCGGATGGGCGGGCCGATGCCCATACAGTGTTCTGGCATGTACGGCGGGCCAACCGGTGGCGGGACGACTGACCATGATCTGGGCCGGCCGCGTGCCGAGCCGGTGTTCTCGCGCCGGGCCGGTGCGGAGACCGCGCCCGCCCGGCACCTGAGCTCGATCCCGGTGCCACCCGGGCCGGCGCGGGCGAGGCCGGTCTCCCGGCCGCCCGGCTCGCCGCGGCCGCTGCGCCGCGACGCCGAGCGCAACCGTGAGCGGGTGCTCGCCGCCGCCCGTGAGCTGTTCGTCGAGCAGGGCCTCGACGTCGGCGTCGACGAGATCGCGAAGCGGGCCGGGGTCGGGATGGGCACGCTGTACCGGCGGTTCCCGAACAAGGACGCGCTCATCGAGGCGATCCTCGGCACGGTCGTCGATCATCTGCGCTCGATCGCCGAGGACGTGCTGGCCACCGAGCCACCGACGGTGGCGCTGCGGTCGTTCTTCATCCGGTCGATCACGACCGAGGTCTGCCAGTGGGCCTTCCTGTCGAGCCGGCTGTGGAGCGGGCGGACCAACAAGCTGCTGTTCGCCGATGTGGTCCCGCTGATCGGCGAGATGTTCACCCGGGCGCAGCAGGCCGGGGCGGTGCGGTCGGACGTCGTGCTCTCCGACCTGATCGTGCTGGTCCGGTCGATGCGGGTCGTGCTGGACCTGACCGACGGTTTCGCACCCGAGGTCTGGCGGCGCCATCTCGATCTCCTGCTTGACGGCCTGCGGCCCTGTTCCGGCAACGCCGTCCTCGACGTCGGGCCGATGCCGTTCGACGCGCTCGCGATCTCGGCGGCGGCCAGGCCGCTCGTCTGACGCCCCCGGGGGCCGTCGCAGCTGGCCCGGGTCGTTACGGCTGGATCGTGACGCCCTGGCTTTCCGGCCGCTCGTGCAGCTCGAGCTCCTCGGCCTCCGCGTCCACGGGGATGTCGAAGACGAAGGTGCCCGTGACCGTGGCGCCGGGGGAGATCGTGTCCCAGATCCCGTCGTTGATCCAGTAGCGGGCCAGGAAGTCGGCGGCATGGCGGCCGCCGTCCGAGGTGTGCAGGTACTGGTTGGAGTTGCTCAGAACACGCTCGGCCGTTCCCACATTAGTGATCTTCATGTCCACCAGGCAGAACTGGCCGTTCGGGCGGCGGGCCAGAAACCCGTCGCCGACGCGGTCGGCGCCACAGCTGATCTTGCTCGCGGTGAACTCGAGCTGGTCGTCGCGGACGGGTGTGTTCAGGCCCCCGCTGCGCGGAGTCGTCGGCTGCTGGGACGCCGCGGGCCGGTCGCCGGCTCCCGAGGCTGCTCCCGGATCGTCCGAGCCGCCGGCGACCGAGCTGATCAGCCAGGCGGCCAGGACGACTGCGAGCGCGGCAGCGCCGAACAGGAGCACGCGGTGCCACGTGGAGCGAGGCTGGCTGGTCCCAGAGGGGACGGGCGGGTACGGGCCCTGCACCGGCGGGTTTGGCCCGTGCGTGGGTGGGTGCGGTGCCGCGCCAGCACCGGCGGGGCGGAAGCCGGAGGGCCCGAATCCCGCGGGGCCGCCGCCGGGAGCCGGCCCGCGTGCCACTCCGGGGGCCCCGGAGAAGGCCGGCGCGCCCGCCGGCGCCGGAACAGCGACACCGGACGGCCCCGCCCCGCCACCGTGACCTGGGGGGCCGCCGTGGCTGGCCGGGGCCCGCTCACCGGACGTCCCCGGGGCGACCCGGGTCGGCGCGAGGCCGGGCAGGGTCGTGCCCCTGGTGAGGTTCAGCAGTTCCTCGGCCTGGCCGACGGCGCTGGCGCTCGGCTGCCCGGTGCCGTCGTCGGACCGGGTGGGGGGCAGCGCGATCAGGTTCAGCAGGAGGTCCCGGGCGCTCGGGCGGTCGTCGGGGTTCTTGGCGAGGGCGGCCGCGACCAGCGCCTTCAGATCGTGCGGCAGGCCGTCCAGGGCCGGGCGGGAGCCGACGATACGGGTGCTGAGCTCCAGGTCCGTCCCGGTGCCGAACGGGTGGTGGCCGGTGCCCGCGTAGGCGACCAGGATGCCCCAGGTGAACACGTCGGCCTCCGGGCCGATGGCCTGGCCGTTCACCTGCTCGGGGGCCATCCAGCCGGCGGACCCGAAGCCCCACGCGGTGGGTTTCGCCTTGGCGCCCTCGAGCGCCTGCGCGATGCCGAAGTCGATCACCCGGGGGCCGGACATCGACAGCAGCACGTTGCTCGGCTTGAGATCACGGTGGACGAGACCGGAGCCGTGGATCGCGGTCAGCGCGGTGGCCACGCCGACGGCGAGCCCGGTCAGCGTGGAACCGCTGATCGGGCCGTTCTCCACCGCGTGGTCGAGCCGGACGCCTTCAATGAACTCGGTCACCAGGTAGGGGGCGGCCGCGTCGGGGTCGGCGTCCAGCACCTCGGCGGTGCAGAACGGCGCGACCCGGCGGGCGGCGTCGACCTCCTGCCGGAACCGCCGCCGGAACTCCTCGTCGGCGGCCAGGTCCGGCCGGACGACCTTCACCGCGACCCGGCGGCCGGCGGACTCGGCGAGGTACACCGTGCCCATCCCGCCCGCGCCCAGGCGGCGCAGCAGGCGGTACGGGCCGATCGCCCGGGGTTCGTGCGGGTGCAGGACCTCACCGGGTGGCGCCATGCCACCCGGCTGCCCGCGCGCCGCCGGAGCGACGCGTTCCCCGTTGTGATCCACGATGATGTTCCACCTTCGGTGCCCGGGGTCGCGGCTCTACGCCTGTTCGCAGTCTGCACCAACGTGGCGACGGCTCCGCGCGTGCCGAAGCTATGGCCGGATTCTCCGGCCACGGCGCGGAACGCCCGGCGGGTCGGTGTCGTCGGTGTCAGAGTCGTCGATACCAGAGCGGACGGCGCAGCGGTGCGCCCCGGACCAGTCCGCATCGCGACACCCCGGACGGGAGCACCGCTGATGACCGAGACCGCCGGGCCGTGGCTGGCCTGCCCCTGGTGCGGTGGGCAGGTGCCGCTGGCGCACCTGGTGCCCTCGGACGAGGAGCCCGGCGCCGTGGTCGCGGTCTGCGCGGGCTGCGGACGCCGGGTGACGATCACCCCGCCGGACGACCCCCGGGCCTGACCGGGGGTCGCGCCTGTCAGCGCTCGAGCTCGTTGGCGACCGCGTGGACGACCTTGGCCACCTTCTGGGCCGCCCTGCGGTCGGGGTAGCGCCCGCGGCGCAGGTCGCGTTGGACGTCGTCGAGGACCTTGATCATGTCTTCGACCATGCTGTGGAGCTCGTCGGGGCTGCGCCGTGAGGCGTTCGCGGCGGCCTTGGCAACGGACGGAGGAGCACTCAGAATGCGCAGCGAGAGCGCCTGATCGCCCTTCCGGCCGGCGGCAATGCCGAACTCGACCCGATCGCCGGGCTTGAGGCGATCCACACCGGACGGCAGAGCGGCCTTGTGGACGAAGACGTCGGCGTCGCCGTCATCACGGCTGAGAAAACCGAAACCCCTGTCGACGTCGAACCACTTGACTTTGCCGGTGGGCACGGGCGACCTCGTTCTGCGTTGCGGATCGGCGGATTGACACGCGGTGACGGATTCCCAGGCTATCCGGCGCCCGCCTCATGTGTAGCCCCTTCGCGGACGATGACACCGCGTGGCCGGGGCCCGACATCGTCCCCGGATGACCACGCCGATGTTCGTCCGACACCGGACACTTCGTGGCTGACTGCGGAATATGGAGCGTCTGTCCGGTAAGGCGAGTTCTTCCGGAGCCCAAGGACGTTACAGAAGACGCATCCGGGGCAGGACCGCCGTGCGCGTGACGCGGAACGGTCGCGCTGCAGGACACAAGCGCACACGGCGCGCACCAGCGGACGCACCAGCAGGAGCACACAACGCGCAACCAGAAAGAATCGATCGTTCGGAGGAGTGAGCTCCATGTCGAAGCCCGACCGTGATCTCGACTTCCGCGACGCGGACGCTTTCGCCGAGGCCGAGGACAGCCGTCGCCGCGACGAGAACGCGCACGCCGACGGAGGTACCGCCGACGCCGCGGCGATGCGGGAGGCCGACGGCCTCTCGGCGACGCCGAGTGAGGCCGCCGCCTACCGCGAGCACGTCGAGCGGGGCGCCCGGCAGCAGGGCGAGGGCGCCCCGACCTTCTGAGGCGCTGATCCCGATCCGGGTGTCAGGCCGGCTCGGTCTGGCGCCCGGGGGCGGGAAGGAGCTCGTTCATCGAGCCGGACCGGAAGCCCCGGGGATCGACCTCCGCGTGGGCGAAACCGGACTCGACGACCACCGAGACCAGATCGGGACGGGCCACCAGTCCGGCCACGTGGTCGGCATCCACCTCGATCCGGGCGACGTCCCCGAGATCGCGCACGCGCAGGTCGCGGATGTGCAGGCCGGCCGCTGCCGTGGCCACCCGCAGCGCCGTCTCGGCACGCTCCACCCGGGCGAGCCGGGCCGGGCTGACCCGCACCCCGTAGGCGATCCGGCTCGCCAGGCAGGCCGCCGCCGGCTTGTCCCAGGTGGGCAGCCCCCAGGCCCGGGACGCGGCGCGCACCTGGGCCTTGGTCAGACCGGCGTCCAGCAACGGCGTGCGCGCGCCCCGGCTGGCCGCCGCGCCGATGCCGGGCCGGAACCCCGCACGCGCGTCGTCGGCGTTGGTTCCGGTGACCACGTGCGCCAGACCCAGCTCGACGGCCAGCGGCGCGAGTGTGTCGACGAGCTCGGACTTGCAGAAGTAGCAACGGTTGGAGCTGTTGGCGCGGTAGCCCTCGTGGCTCATCTCGTCGGTCGCCGGGAACAGGTGGCGCACCCCGAGGCCGGTGGCGAAGCGGCGGGCCGCGTCGAGTTCGGCCGCGGGCAGGGACGCCGACACGGCCGTGGCCGCGACCACGGCGTCGGGGCCGAGTTCCCGCGCGGCGGCGGCCAGCAGGAAGGCGGAGTCCGCGCCGCCCGAGAAGGCGACCAGCACCGATCCGAGCTCACCCAGCCGTGCGCTGAGCGTGTCCAGGCGCCGGCGGAGCACCTCGTCCGCCAGCCAGGCCGGGAAGGCCGCCAGGTCGGGCAGGACGACGTCCGCCCCGGCCGCGGTCAGGTCGTCCGGCGGGCAGGGGCCGGTGGGCACCGCGACGGAGGCCGCCCCGCCCGCGCGCGCGCCGTGGACGTCCCCGACGTGGTCGCCGACGAAGACGTCCACGCCGTGCTCCTCGATCGCCGCGCCCTTGGTCTCGGCGAACAGCCAGCCCGCGACGTGGTCCGCTGTGATCCCGATGTGCTCCAGGCTGGCCCGGGCCAGCGGCTCGCTCTTCGCGGTCACGACCACGACCCGCCCACCGGCGCTGCGGACCGCCTCGACGGCCTCGGTGGCGTGCGGCATCGCGACGGAGACGGGCACCGCGTGCACCGCGTAGAGCTCGCGATAGCGGGCGGCCCGCCGGGCCACCTCGTCCGCCGGGAACCAGCGGGCGATCTCGTCCTCGAGTGGGGGGCCGAGCCGGCGCACGGCGGCCTCGCCATCGATCGTGACGCCGGTCTCGGTGGCCAGCTCGGCGAAGGTGGCGACGATCCCGCGGCGGGCGTCCAGCAGGGTCATGTCCAGGTCGAAACCGACGACCAGGGTGGATGTTCTCCAGGGGGACACCCGGCGAGCCTAACCAGCCAGGCGGACGGGCCGCCGAAAGCCGGTAAGGTCCGCGGGTGTGACCAGGGTTGTGGTGGATGTGATGCTCAAGCCGGAGATCCTCGACCCGCAGGGCCAGGCGGTGCTCACGGCGCTGCCGCGCCTCGGCGTGGCCGGGATCAGCGGCGTTCGCCAGGGCAAGCGTTTCGAGCTGGACCTGGACGGCGAGGCCGACGCCGAGGCGCTGGCGCGCATCGAGCACCTCGCGTCGACGCTGCTGGCGAACCCGGTGATCGAGGACTATGTCGTCCGGGTGGAACCAGCGCGGGTGGAAGCCGACTAGGCGGAGCCGCGCCGCCGCGGTGAGCCGCGGCGGCGGCGGTCAGAGCACGGTCAGAGCACGGTGGGGGCGAGCGGGGTCTCGCTGATCATGGGGCGGCCGGCGGCCTGCCAGCCGATCATCCCGTTCACGAGGTTGCGGGCCTGCCAGCCCTCACGGGCCAGGTGCGCGGTGACGGCGGCCGACCGGCTGCCGGAGCGGCACACCACGACGATCTCCCGCTCCCGGGGGACCTCGCTGATGCGGGCCAGGAAGTCGCCCATCGGGATGTGGACCGCGCCGTCGATGTGACCGGCGGCCCACTCGTCGGGCTCGCGTACGTCGACGAGCAGCGGGCCACCCTCGGCGGGCAGGTGGACGGGAAGCTCCGTCACGTTCACGGTCGGTATCTGCTGGGGACTCACAGTGCCATCCTGCCACCCGCCGCGGGGCTGGGCGGATGCGGCGTGGCGCTCACCTGAGCAACCTTGACATCCGCCGGTCGGCCAGAACCCGCCCGCCGGTCTGGCAGGTGGGGCAGTACTGCAGCGAGCGATCGGCGAACGACACCTCCCGGACGGTGTCCCCGCAGCGCGGGCAGGGTAGCCCGGCCTGGCCGTGCACGTTCAGCCCGAGCTTCTTCTCCGCCTTGAGGTCGCCGGCGGCCAGGCCCTGCGCGGCACGCTCCGCATCGCGCAGCACGCCGGTGACGGCCTCGTGGAGCTGGCCGACCTCGTCGCCGGCATGAACGTCAGTGTGACACTCCCGGCCCTGCTAACGGGCCCGGCGCGGCTCTGGCTACGCGCCGGTGGTCAGAGTGCTGGCGGTCGGGGCGGTGGCGGTCAGGGCGCCGGCGGGCAGCTCCGGGACGAGGCCGGCGGCGGCGGCGCGCCCGAGCAGCTCCCGGACGGCGGCGAAGCCCTCGTCCCCCAGATCGAGAGTGAAGTCGTTGACGTAGAGCTCGATGTGGGCGTTCGCGACCTCGGGGGCCATCTCCTGCGCGTGCTCGATCACGAAGGTCGCGCTGGCGGCCCGGTCGGCGAAGGCCGCGGCCACGCTGGCCCGCACGGCGGCCGACAACGCGGCGGTGTCGAGCCCGCGGCGGGCCACGATGGCGCCGAGCGGAATCGGGAGCCCCGTCCGGCCCTCCCACCAGTCACCGAGGTCCGCCACCGCGGTCAGTCCGTAGGACGGGTAGGTGAACCGCGACTCGTGGATGACCAGCCCGGCGTCGTACTGGCCGTCCCGGACGGCGGGCATGATCCGGTCGAACGGCACGACGTTGATCGAGCCGATGCCGAGCTGCTCGGCCCACAGCCGGAACAGCAGGTAGGCGGTGGTGCGGGTGCCCGGGATGGCGACCGAGGCGCCGCGCAGGTCCGTCTGCCCGGCGGTCAGGACGAGCGGTCCGCACCCGCGGCCGAGCGCGCCGCCGGCGGTGAGCAGCGAGTAGCGGTCGAGCAGCCACGGCAGGGCCGCGTAGGAGACCTTGACCAGGTCGTCCCGGCCGTCGGCGGCGCGGGCGTTCAGCACGTCGATGTCGGCGAAGGTCGTCGACACCGCCGGGGCACCCGGGACCAACCCGTGGATGAGCGCGTGGAAGGCGAAGGTGTCGTTCGGGCACGGTGAGATGGCGAGCGTCAGCTGGTCCGGCGCCGGGGCTCCGCCCTCGCTTCCGATCGGCGGTGTACTCATGCGCGACCTCCTGGTCCGTTGCCTCCCGAGGGCCCGGGCTAGCCCGTCGGCCCCGACTCCTTCTCCGCGCGGGGGGCGGGTACCAGGCCCTCCGGGTGTGCCACGAGCGCCGCCGCCGCGGTGCGCAGGCTGCTCAGCGCGGCCTGCGTGTTCCACGCCGCGCGGTCCCGCCGGCCGACCGGGTTGCTGACCGCGCGGATCTCCGTCACCGGAACACCGAACGCGCCCGCGGCAATCCCGACGGCGTACCCCTCCATCGCCTCGGCGACCGGGTCCAGCCGTGCTGTGAGCGCCGCGGCCCGCCGCTCCGTCCCGGTCACGGTCGACACAGTGAGGACGGTGCCACTCACGATTCTGCGCCCGGTGATGTCGAGAACGGTCGTCAGCCGCCGGACGAGGTCGGCGTCGGGCTGCAGGGTCGACGAGCCGAGGCCCAGGTCGTCCATGGTCAGGAACGCGCCCGCCGCCACCGGGCCCGGTGGCGGGCCGGGCTGGTACGGGGGTGCCCCGGTGGGGTGGAAGCCCAGGTTGCGGTCCATCTCGTTGATCCGGACCGGGGCTGCCGGCTCGGCCGGCTCGTCGAGTCCGGACTCGGCACCGAGGTCCGCGGCGACCATCCGGTCGGCGATCACCAGGTCGCCGACCTCAGCCCAGCCGCGGAAACCGCCTGCGATCCCCATCGAGATGACCAGCCCGAACGGCTCGCCGGCCGCGCTCGCGACCGCCAGGGCGACGGCCGTCCCGGCCGCGGACGCCGGACCAGCCGGGCCGGCGGCGAGAACGGTCACCGGACCGCGCCGGCGCCCGACGTAGGGCCCGAGGGTCGAGGTGGTCAGCAACTGCCGGTCCCAGTCGGGCGAGACCAGGCCGCCGGGCCCGGACGGAGTGCGCGAGCGGCCGCGCGACCAACTCCCCATCAGACCGGCGCACACCGCGTCCGCCTCGGCGTTCACCGCGGTGACGATGAGGGTGCGGGTCATGACCTGCTCAAGATCATGGTTTGGACGTGTCCTCGTCTTCCGTCGCGCCGTTGGGGCGCCGGTCTGCGACCAGGCCACCGTGCCGGACGGCGCAGTGACGGCACGATCCCTGTGATGTGGTGCAAACCGGACTTAGTTGACGGACCCTAGCACCGCGATCGACCCTCCGTGGTTCCGAGCACCCGCTGTGATCTGGCGCTCACGGTTATCTCCAGGCGTGGCGGGCGGCCTGCCCTGTGGGAGCTATCGTGGCCGGTCGCGGCGCCAGCGGCCACGGCGGGCGGAGCCGTCCGGAGGGTCGGGATCCTCCAGCGTCCGCGGCACCGCGGGGGTGGGCACACCGGGCTGCTCCTGCCCCGCCGTACCCGGCCCGGGTGTCCCGCCCGCGTCCGGCCCCGGCGGCCTGTCCTGGACCGGTTCCTGCTGGTACGACTGCTGTCGGCCCTGCCGGTAGCCGTTCTGCTGGTGGCCCGGTTGCCCGGAGTCCAGATGGTAGGGCTGCTGGTAGGCATGGTGCAGCTGCGGTGCCGGGCCGTACGCGCCGCCCGTGCCCTCGGCCGCCGCCGGCCCGGGGACGAGCGGGTGCCCCAGCGGGTTCGTAGCGTCGGGATCGCCGCCGGCCCACTGCCCGCCGCCGACGGGCCCCCGCCAACTGACCGGGACGTCAGCCCGCGGATCGGGGGCGTACCAGCCGTTCATGGAACCCGTGGGCACTGCACCCGCGGGTGCGGGGCTGACCGGTGGGGGACCGACCGCGGTGGGGTCGGTCGCTGTGGGATCGGCGACAGCGTGGTCGGTTGTCGCGTAGCCGGCCGGCGCGGGAACGGTGTCGGCGACGGGCGCGGACGGCTGCGCCGGTGCCTGCGGGCCCGCCCACGGCGGCTTGGCGCCGGTGGTCTCCCGGGCCGTGGGCCGGTGGCGCTCGCGGGCCTGGCGGCGGGCCTCCCGCAGCGCCCGGGACTGCAGGACGAGGGCCAGCCCGACCGCCGCCGCGGCGAGCGCGAAGCCGAGCGTGCCCGGCATCTCGATCAGCCCGAACGCGCCGCCGGTCACCCAGCCGAGCTGCAGCGCAGTCTCGGAGCGGGCGAAGGCCGAGCCCCGGGTGTCCTCGACGATGTCGCGCTGGATTATGGCGTCCAGCGCCAGCTTGGCCATCGAGCCCGCCGTCATCGCCAGCAGGGCCGCGACCAGCGAGGTGAACCGGGTGTACGTCACCGCGGCGACGAGGCATCCGCTCGCCGCCAGCAGCAGGCCCAGCATGAGAATTCCCTCGGGACGCCGGCGCCCGAGCCGCCCGCCGATGAGGACGCCGATTCCGCTGCCGAATCCCGCCGTCGCCGCGAGGGCGCCGAGCCACAGGTTGTTGCCGCCGTTCGTCCGCAGCAGGAATGCCAGGTAAAAGGTGAGGAAGCCCACCAGTCCGCGCAGGACCAGCGTCGCCCGCAACGCGACGGGCAGCGCGCCGAGCGCCGCGGCGAACCGGGTGCGCAGGTTGCCCCGCCGGCGCGGGCCGGTGAGCTCGCGCAGCGTCCGCTCACCGGCCGCGGAGTCGACGTGGCCGGGCAGGTTGAAGGCCAGCAGCACCCCGGCCATGTAGATCAGCGCGCACACCCGCAGGACCCACGGATAGCCGACGAACGGGATGTTGGCCAGCCCGAGGCCGACCGGGGCGACGATCGCGCCGGCGACGATGTTGACCAGGGAGATCCGGGAGTTGACCTTGACCAGGGTCATCTCCGGCGGCGTGACTCGCGGCACGACGGCGCTGCGGGCGACGCCGAACGCCCGCGACAGGACGAGCAGCCCGAGGGCGAGCGGGTAGACCGCGAGCCCGTCCAGCGCGCCGGCCAGCTGCCAGGCCAGCAGGCACCGCCCGAGGCAGATGGCCGCGAGCGCGGTGCGCCGCCCGTAGGCCACCCTGTCCAGCAGCGGCCCCACGACCGGGGCCAGCAGGGCGAACGGCACCATCGTGATCAGTAGGTAAAGTGCCACCTTGGACCGGGCCTCGCCGGTCGGCACCGCGAAGAACAGCGAGCCGGCCAGCGCCACCGTGACGAGCGCGTCGCCCGCCGCGTTGACGAAAGACAACTCGGTCAGCGAGGACAGCCCGGACTGTTGCGCGCCGTCGCGGCGAATGGTCGCACGCAGGCGGTTGAGTCCTTCGGTGAGCGTGCTTCCCGGCTTCACTCTGCCGAGTGTCCTCGCCAGTACCGCTCGAGACCACGACCACATCGGGCGGGGCGACCGTCGTTGGGTGAGAATACGTGCCGTGGAAGCACTAGAAGTTCGTTCCGAGTCGGCTGGGGCCCGTGGGTCCCGGGGTTCGTCGGATGGTGCCGGCGTTCCCCCCGCTGACACTGCGACGGATCACAGTGAGGCCACGGCGCCGTCCCCCGCGGACGAGAAGCCACGCCGGCCCGTGCGCCGGTCGTCGCGCCGTACGCGGGCGGCAGCGGCCGAGCCCACTCCCCCGACGTCACCTGACGCGCCAGCCTCCGCCGCCGACGCATCGGGTGACCCGCCCGCCGGTGACCCGCCCGCCGGTGGGCCGGCTGATGCGTCCGTCGACGTTCCGGCTGGTGCGGTGTCGGGGCACGAAAGTGCGGTGCCCGGGACATCCGAGCCCGAAACCCCCGCGCCGGCGGTGCGGGCGCGGATCGCGCGGACGGGACGTCTGCTGCGGGAGCCCGTCCTCGACGCGGTGTGCGCCGGCGCGGTGGACCTCGCCCGTGCCGCGGCCGAGGAGGAGGCCGATTCGCCCGCAGAGGTCGGCAGGCACCTCGGTGTCGAGGCCGAGGCGGAGCGGCTCGTCCTGCACCGGTTCGAGTGCCTCTCCCGCGCCTACGTCGGCTGGACCTGGACCGTCGTCGTCGCGCGTGCGTCGCGCATCCGGAAGGCGACCGTCAACGACGTCATACTGACGCCGGGCGAGGGCGCGGTGCTCGCCCCGGCCTGGGTGCCCTGGTCCGAGCGCCTGCGGCCGGGTGACGTCGGCGTGGGCGACCTGCTCCCGACGGCCGTGGACGACCCCCGGCTGGCGCTGCGGGCGAGTGACGCGGAGGAGATCGACGACCCCGAGGCCTGGATGGGGCTCGGGATCGGCCGCCCCCGGATGCTGTCGACCTTCGGCCGGGAGGAAGCCGCCGAGCGCTGGTACGGCGGTGACTCCGGGCCGGACGCGTCCATCGCCAAGGTCGCGCCGGCGGCCTGCCTGACCTGCGGCTTCCATGTCCGGCTCGTCGGTGCGCTCGGCCGCCTGTTCGGGGTGTGCGCGAACGAGCTCGCCCCGGATGACGGCCGGGTCACAGCCGTCGACCACGGCTGCGGAGCCCATTCGGAGGCGCTGATCGCGCCCTCGGCGCATCCGGAGCCGGTCCCCTTCGACGAGGACCCCTCCGACCTGACTCCGACCGACATCGAGCTGGTCGGGGTGGCCGCGCACTCCCCGGGCTCAGTCCCGGACCAGCCCCCCGGCACCGCCGACGCCGACGCCGGCCCGGAGCCCTACGGCCACTCCTGATCTGGTCGGGCACCTGCTGTCGGGCCGGGCGAAATGATGTGTGGCGATTGAGTGAGTCCATGGACTCACTCAATCGCCACGGTTGTTTTTGGGTGTCCGGAAGCCGATGATTTGTCGGGCTGGCTTGGCTTGGGTGTGGGTGGCGGCTGTTGGTCGCCAGGAAGGGGCTTGTGGGCGCGTTTCTGATTGTTTTGTAAGGCTCAATTCAATTGTTTAACCGGACATCGACCGCGCCGCGTCCGGGCCCGCACCGACCCGCGTTCGGGCCGTGGCCTCAGGCTCCGCGGCCTCAGGCTCCGCGGCCGAACAGGCGGGGCAGCGTGCCCTCGTGGGCCGCCCGCAGCTCGTCCAGCGGTATGGCGAACTCGCCGGCGACGTTCAGGCTTCCGCCTCCGCCGTTGCCGTTGCCAACGCCGTTTCCGCTGCCGCGGTCGGCTTCGCCGTCGGTCACGACGCCGATCTGCCGGCACGGCAGGCCCCGGTCCGCGCACAGCCGCGCGAAACGGTCCTGCTCGGCGGCGGGGACGGCGACGACCGCCCGTCCGGCCGATTCGCTGAACAGCTCGACGAACGCGTCCGCCCCGGCGGGCAGCTCGATCCGTGCCCCGTGCCCGCCTCGCAGGCAGGACTCGACCAGCGCCTGGGCGAGCCCGCCCTCGGAGAGGTCGTGGGCCGCGGTGAGCAGCCCTTCGCGGGAGCCCCCGACGAGGATCTCGCCGAGCAGCTTCTCCCGTTCCAGGTCGACGGCCGGCGGCGTCCCGCCGAGATGGCCGTGGGTCGCCCAGGCCCACTCGGAGCCGCCGAACTCGTCCCGGGTGTCGCCCAGCAGGAGCAGCGCGTCGCCCTCGTCCGTGAAGCCGATGGGGGTGCGGCGAGTGACGTCGTCGAACAGGCCGAGCACGCCGACGACCGGCGTCGGATGGATCGGCGCCGAGCCGGTCTGGTTGTAGAAGGACACGTTCCCGCCGGTGACCGGCAGGCCGAGCCGCCGGCAGGCGTCGGCGAGCCCGGCGCAGGCCTGGGCGAACTGCCACATGACCTCCGGGTCCTCGGGGGAGCCGAAGTTCAGGCAGTTGGTCACCGCGATCGGCTCGGCGCCGGCCGCGGTGACGTTGCGGCACGCTTCGGCCAGGGCGAGCTGCGCCCCGGCGAACGGGTCCAGCCGGGCGTAGCGGCCGTTGCCGTCGGTGGCCAGCGCGATGCCGAGCCCGGAGGCCGACAGCCGCAGGACGCCGGCGTCCTCGGGCTGGGCCAGCACCGTGTTGGCCTGCACGTACCGGTCGTACTGCTCGGTCACCCAGGCCCGCGAGCACAGGTTCGGGGAGGCGATCATCCGCAGCAGGGTCGCCCGCAGCGCGTCGCCGGTGCGCGGCCGTTCCAGGGCGGACGGCGTGTCCGCCCGCAGCACGTCAAGGTCGACCGGGCGGCGCATCGGGCGTTCGTAGACCGGCCCGTCGTCGGCGAGCGAGCCCGGCGGGACGTCCACGACGACCTCGCCGTGCCAGCGGACGACGAGGCGGCCGCTGTCGGTCACCGTGCCGATGTTGGTGGCGATCACGCCCCACCGCTCGGCGAGCGCCAGCACCTCGGGCAGCGCGTCCGGGGTGACGATGGCCAGCATCCGCTCCTGGGACTCGCTGGCCAGGACCTCGTGCGCCGCCATCGACGCCTCGCGCAGCGGTACGAGGTCGAGGTCGACCTCCATGCCGCCGGGCTGGCCGGTGGCGATGCCGGCGGCGGTCGTCTCGGTGAGCGCGCAGGTCAGGCCGGCCCCGCCGAGGTCCTGGATGCCGGTGACCAGGCCGCGGTCGAACAGCTCCAGGCAGCACTCGATGAGGATCTTCTCAGTGAACGGGTCCCCGACCTGCACGGACGGCCGCCGGGCCGGGCCGCCGCCCTCGTCGAAGGTGGCTGAGGCGAGCACCGAGACGCCGCCGATGCCGTCCCGGCCGGTTTTCGCGCCGAGCAGCACCACGGCGTTGCCGACCCCGGTGGCGGCGGAGGTCTGCACCCGCCCGACCGGCATCACGCCGACGCACAGGGCGTTGACCAGCGGGTTCCCGCCGTACACCGGGTCGAAGACGACTTCGCCGCCGATGGTCGGCAGGCCCAGGCAGTTGCCGTAGCCGCCGATGCCGGCGACCACGCCGGGCAGCACCCGGGCGGTGTCGGGGGCGTCGGCGGCGCCGAAGCGCAGCGGGTCGAGGATCCCGATCGGCCGGGCCCCCATGGTCAGGATGTCGCGGACGATGCCGCCGACACCGGTCGCCGCGCCCTGGTACGGCTCGACGAAGCTCGGGTGGTTGTGCGACTCGACCTTGAAGGTGACGGCCAGGCCCTCGCCGACGTCCACCACGCCGGCGTTCTCACCCATGCCGACCAGGAGCCGGTCTGTGGCCGGAGTGTCCCGGAACTGGCGCAGGTGCACCTTGGACGACTTGTACGAGCAGTGCTCGCTCCACATCACCGAGTACATGGCCAGCTCGGCGTCGGTGGGGACCCGGCCGAGGGTGGCGACGATCCGCTCGTACTCGTCGTCGGTCAGGCCCAGCTCGCGGTAGGGCTGGCGGTCGACGGTGCCCTCGCCCGGGCCGTCGGCCTGGTCGTCGGGGCTGGTCGTGGGGGCGGAAGGCGTTCCGGTCACGCCCCCATCCTGGCGGATGCGCGCCGGTCGGGTGGCGGCGACGCCGCGGGCGCCACCCCCGGCCCACCACAGAGCCCACCGAAGGGACGGCGGCTCGTCCCGCCGAGGCCCGGCTGGGCGCGCGGCTGGTCGGCCGCTGGTCGGTGACCGGTCAGCTGTCCAGCAGGCCCTTCTCGGCCAGGAAGTCGTGCGCGACCTCCTCGGACTTCTCCCGCTCCGCGTCCACCCTCTTGTTCAGCTCGGCCAGGTCCGCCGTCGTGAGCACCGGCGCCAGCGCGTTCAGTGCCGAGGTGATCTCCGGGGCGAGCGAGTCGGTGTTCACGATCGGCACCAGGTTGTCGGCGTTCTGGAGCTTCTTGTCGTCGGTCAGCACGACCAGGTTGTAGTCGTTGACGGTGGCGTCGGTGGTGAGCACCAGGCCGAGCTGCGCGGTGTTGTCCCGTACCGCGGCCTTGGTCTGGGCGGTCGCCACACCGGTTTCGACGATCTCGGAGATCTCGATCCCGTAGGTCTTCTCCAACCCGGGCTGGCAGAACGGGCGGGTCGCGCACTCGGCGCCCGCAGCGAGCTTCACTGTCAGGCCACTGGCACCCAGGTCGGTCAGGGTCGTCAGGTGGTGCTCCGCGGCAAAGGACCTGCTCACCGCGAAGGCATTCTGGTCGACCGCGTCGGCCGGCTCGAGCACGCTCAGGCCCAGCCCCTTCGCGAGGCGGCGCAGCCCGGCCAGCGACGCGTTCAGGTCCGACGACGAGACCGAGGCGGCTCCGGAGCCGTTGACCTGGGAGTTCAGCAGGTCGGCGTAAGTCGCCACATACTGCGGCATGGCGTCGATCTGCCCGCTCTCCAGGGAGGACTGGGCGATCTCGGTGCTCTGCACCGAGGTCCGCTCGACCTTGTAGCCGGCGTTGGTGAGCAGTTCGCCGTACATGTCGGCGAGGATCTTGCTCTCGGTGAAGCCGGCGTCGGCGACGGTGAGTGAACCAAGGCTGGCGCCGCCGGAGCCGTCGCCGCAGGCCGCAGTGGTCAGCGCGAGAGCCAGCATGGCCGCCGCCGCGGCACCCACCCGGCGCCGGCCGGCACGGCGCGGACACGGGCGGATCCGTCGGGTGCGTCGGGTGCGCCGGGTGCGCCGGCGCACGGCCTGCCCAGCCTCTGCCGCCACCGACGTTGGTTCGCTCACGTTCGCCGACCCCATCCCTCGTCCTGTCGCCGTTGTCGTTGGCGTGCGGCCCGGCCCCGCCCCGGGTCACCCTGCCGTGCGACCAGTTGCCAGTGCAACCCAGACCGGCCGTTGTCACCAGGACGACCGCAACTCGGAAACCCCGGCCGACGGCGACCTGCCGGACGTCCGTGTGGGCCAGGGCCGTCACGCTCCGGCGCGGACCCGCCCGGTGGAGCCGCCGCGGGGGGCCACGAGCCGCTGCGCGCACAGCAGGACGGCGTCCACCGCCAGCGCGAGCACGGCCACCAGCACCGCGCCGCCGACGACCTTGGGATCGTCGTGCTGGGCCAGGCCGTCCACCACGAACCGGCCGAGGCCGCCGCCGCCGATCAGCGCGGCGATGGTCGCCGTCCCGACGACCTGCACCGCCGCCAGCCGCAGCCCGATTATGATCATCGGCGCGGCCAGCGGGAGCTCGACACCGCGCAGGATCTGCCAGCCGGACATGCCCATCCCACGGGCGGCCTCGCGGGCGTCACCGTCGATCTCCCGGACGCCCACGTAGCTGTTCGTGACCAGCGGGGCGAGCGCGAAGAGGGTGAGCGCCGCGATCGTCGTCGTGTCGCCGATGCCGAGCGGTCCGATCGCCAGCAGCACGAGCACGGCGAAGGTGGGCACCGCGCGTCCGATGTTCGAGATGTTGATCGCCAGGGTGCCGCCGCGGCCGGCGTGGCCGAGGGCCGCTCCGAGTGGCAGCGCCAGGGCGGCGGCGATCCCGACAGACGCGCCGCTGAGCACGAGGTGCTCGCCGAGCCGGGCGAGGATCCCCTCGGGGCCGGACCAGTTGGCGCCGTCCGACAGCCACGACGCCGTCTTGGTGATCATGCTCATGTCGGGCTCATCCGCCGCGCGGCCCGTGCGTCCTGTGCGTCCTGTGTGCTCCGTGTGCCGTGTGTGCCCCGTGCGCGCCGTGCCGCCACGGGGTGAGCAGCCACTGCGCCGCGACGAACAGCAGGTCCGCGGTGACGGCCAGGGCAACGCAGAGCACGGACGCGGTCAGCACCTCGGCCCTGAACGTGCTGCCCAGCCCGTCGTAGATGAGGTCGCCGAGCCCGCCGTGCCCGATCGTCGCCCCGACCGTCGTGAGGGCGATCGTCGACACCGTGGCGACGCGCAGCGCGGCCATGATGGACGGCAGCGCGAGCGGCAGCTCCACGGTGACCAGCAGCCGGGCCGGCCCGTACCCCATCCCGACCGCCGCCGCCCGCACCTCGGGCGGGACGGAGCCCAGCCCGGTGAGGAACCCGCGGAAGAGGATCACCAGGGTGTAGGCGACCAGGCCGATCAGCACACTCGTCCGGGACAGGCCGGTGAACGGCAGCAGGATGGCGAAGAACGCCAGCGACGGCACCGTGTACAGGGCGCTGGTGGCGGCGCTGATCCAGGCGGCCAGCGCCGGCCGGCGGCGGGCGGCCAGAACGAGCGGGGCGGCGATCAGCGTGCCGTAGCCGACCGCGCTCACGGTGAGGCCGACGTGCTCGCGTAACGCGGCCATGATCTCGTCCAAGCGGGACGACACGTAGTCGCCACAGATCCACGCGTTGCGTTCCAGGCAGCCGTCCGCGAGGAGTGCCACCACTGCACGGTAGCCGTCCACCGGTAGAAAACCCGGGGGAGCGGGATGAGGTGCGGGAGCGGCGCTGTTTGCTCCGGTGACACGGTGGGGGCTGTGGGACGGAGCGCGTGTGGAGACGACGGCCCGACCGATGATCACCTTGGACGGGGTCGGCAAGCGCTACCCGGACGGCACGGTCGCCGTCGCGGACCTGTCCTTCGCGGTCGCCACCGGCGAGCTGATGTGCCTGGTAGGGCCGTCGGGGTGCGGCAAGACAACCGTCATTCGGATGATCAACCGTCTGGTGGAGCCGACGTCCGGGCGGATCACCGTCGACGGCGAGGACGTCGTCCGTTCGGACCCGGTGCGGCTGCGGCGGCGGATCGGCTACGTGATCCAGCAGGTCGGGCTGTTCCCGCACCAGACCGTCTTCGCCAACGTGGCGACGGTGCCGCGGCTGCTGGGCTGGAGCCGGTCGCGGACCCGGGAGCGGGTCCGGGCACTGCTCGAGCTGGTCGGGCTCGATCCCGGCACCGTATCGGTGCGTTATCCGCGGGAGCTGTCCGGCGGTCAGCAGCAGCGGGTCGGGGTCGCCCGGGCGCTCGCGGCCGACCCGCCCGTCCTGCTCATGGACGAGCCGTTCTCCGCGATCGACCCGATTGCCCGCGACCGGCTGCAGGTGGAGTTCCTCCGCCTGCAGCGGGAGATCCGCAAGACGGTCGTGTTCGTCACCCATGACCTGGCCGAGGCCGTCCGGCTGGGTGATCGGGTCGCGGTGCTCGGCCAGGGCGGCCGCCTGGAGCAGTTGGACACCCCGGCCCAGGTGCTGGGTGCCCCGGCCAGCCCGTTCGTCGCCGACTTCACCGGCGCGGACCGCATGCTGCTGCGCCTGTCCGTCACCCCGCTGCGCCGCGCCGACCTGACGGATCCGGCCGATCCGGCGGAGTGGGCCAACGCCCTGGCGGGGGTGGAGGTCGGTGCCTCGCTGCGGGAGGCGCTCGCGGTGATGCTCGCCACCGGGGACGGCAGAGTCGAGGTACGGGAGCGCGGCACGCCGGTCGGCGTGCTCACCCCATCCACCCTGCACGCCGCCCTGCGGCGTTCGCTGGCCGCCGATCAGGAGAACGGTTGAGGAGTCGGGCCGCCAGCCGGGGCCGGCGGGCTAGGCGGCGGGGCGGAGCAGCGCGCCGAGTACCGAGGTGAACATCCGCAGGCCGTCTGTGCCCGGACCGGTGAGCTCCTCGACGGCGTGCTCCGGATGTGGCATCAGGCCGACCACCCGCCGGTTCTCGCTGCACACTCCGGCGATGTCGTCCACCGAGCCGTTCGGGTTGCCACCCACGTAGCGGACGACCACCCTGTCCTGCGCGGCGAGCTGGGCCAGGGTCGCGGCGTCGGCGACGTAGCGGCCCTCGCCGTGCTTGACCGGGACGACGATCTCCTCGCCGGGGGAGTAGGCGCTGGTCCAGGCGGTGCTGGTGGTCGCGACCCGCAGCCGCTGGTCACGGCACACGAAGTGCAACCCCGCATTGCGGGTCAGCGCGCCCGGCAGCAGCCCGGCCTCGCACAGCACCTGGAACCCGTTGCAGATCCCCAGGACGGGCAGGCCCGCGCGGGCCGCCTCGACGACGGCGCCGACGACCGGCGAGAACCGGGCGATCGCCCCGGCCCGCAGGTAGTCGCCGTAGGAGAAACCGCCGGGGAGGACGACCGCGTCCACCCCGGACAGCTCGTCGTCGCCGTGCCAGAGCGGCACCGGCTCGGCGCCGGCGAGGCGCACGGCCGCCGCGGCGTCCCGGTCGTCCAACGAACCCGGGAAGGTCACCACGCCGACTCGCGGGGCGCGTGCCGCGCCGCCGCCGCCGGCAGCTGCTCCCACCATCTGCCCACCACCGTCCTCGACCCGCCCGCCAGGCAGCCGCGGTGACGCACCGCGATGATCTGCCGTGGCGTGCGCCTGGTGCCGCGCGATCCGCGCCGCGGCCGGGGTCTCAACCTACCGGCAGCGTGCCTCCTCAGGCGCCGTCCGGGGCGGGGTCGCGGTGCTGGCCCGACCAGGGCCCACGGCTCGAGCGCACCTGGCCGAGCTGGGCGCCGGGGGCGCTCTCATCCCAGGTAAGCAATTTCTCAAGATGCACCCGGGTGCCCGGGTGTGGTCCGTCCACGGTGTGGAACTGCACGTGATCCATGAGCGCGCGCATCAGGAAGATCCCACGGCCCTGTTCCGGGACGGCGTCGGTGGGCACCTGTTCGAGCCACTGCTGGTCGGAATACGGCTGGTCGGGATTCGACTGGTCCTGCCGCGGCTGGCCGGGACTGGTGCGCGTTACCCAGGCACCGGTGCGTGAAACCGCCCCGTCCGGATTCGCGTCGCCGGGATTCGCCTCATCCGGGTCAACGCCGTTGTGAAACGCGACGTCGACATCCTCCCGGACAGGGATTCCGCTGCCGTCGAAGGCCGCCAGGGCGTCGAAGCCCCCGCCGTGGTCGACGACCTCGATCGCCGCGACCTGGTTGTCCACGCCGACCGACACCTCGTACTCGTCGTCCGCCGTGGCGTGGAGGAGCACGTTCGCACACGCTTCGGTCAATGCAAGCTCGACATCGTCGATGCATTCTTGTGAAACACCGAGAACCTTCAGTGCCTGTGTGCAAATACGGCGGACGATCGGAATGGAGATCTCATCACGGGGGAGCGACAGACTGAGTTTGATCTCCATATCGCTCGGTGTACCCCGCCTACCGGACATCAATCGGAGGCATTCCGCCGGCGCGACCCGGCCGGGCGTCACGCGGGATCATCCGACCTCCTCGGCGATCGCCCGGGCGAGCTCGGTGCCCGACCGCCAGGCGGACTCGACCCGGGGCTCGCCCCAGCCGTCGCCGGCCAGCCCCACCCGAGCCTGGCCGAGGAAGTAGGTCCGCTCCCGTGGTTGCTCGGGGCGAGCGAACGTCCAGCGTTGGACGTATGTCCAGGCCGGGTCGGTGGGGATGCCGAGGAGCCGGCGGAGGGCCGCGGTGAGGTCGCCGGCGGCCGCTCGCGGGTCCGTCAGCCGGCCGGCGGCGAACTCCGCGGTGGAGTGCGCCACCAGAACGGGCGCGTTGTCGCCGCGCCGGCGGCCGTCGTCGGCGATCCAGGCGAGGGTCGGGTCGCCGTGGACGAAGGCGCCGTCCAGTGGGGGCCACCCTCGGGCCTCCCAGCCCGCGAGCAGGGCGAGCGCCGGGGACCACCGCCGTCCGATGAGCTCCGTGCGCTCCGTGTCGAGATCGGGGTCGAGGTGGCGCAGGGCCTGCGGATCGGGCATCGCCAGGACGACGGCGTCCACCGGTTCGCCGTCCACCACCGGCCCCGGGCGCACCATGCTGATCGGGGACGACTGCGAGACCCGCAGGCCGCCGCGGGTGGCGAGGTCGGCGACCAGCGAGCGGATGCCGTGCGGGGCGGCGTACCGCAGCGGGCCCGGCACCGGCTCGGACAGCGTCGCCGACGGGCCGTCGATCACCGGGAAGCGGTGCGTCCAGGGGCGGACGAGACCACGGATGAGCCAATCGTCGACGACCTCGATGAACTCTGGGCTGCGCGCGGTGAAGTACGACGCCCCGGCGTCGACGATCCGGCCGTCGATCCAGCGCGAGGCCATCCGGCCGCCGATCACCCGGCCGCGGTCGCGCACCTCGACACTGATGCCCCGCGCCCGCAGCTCGCGCGCGCACGCGACACCCGCGATCCCGCCACCTGCAACGATGACCTTCGCCACCCGTCAACCGCCCTGTGTGGTTCGCCTGTGTGCCTCATATGGACGCTGGTCGTCCGGTCCGGCGATCCGCGTTGGAGGGCCTGTGCCTCCATCGTGCCCTCACCGGGCCGGCCCGAGACCTCGCAACCACCTCCACGCATGCTGATCGAAGGGAAAACTCCCAGGTCGGAGAGGGTTAACTCGGAGGAGTAGGGGTTGAACCCCCATGTTGGTCACCTAAAGCGACCAGTTGAATACCTGGATTGATGCCGTTCGGGTGGAACGTCAGCGCAGCGGGCCTGTCTGCGTGAACGCGTCGGCACGCACACGGAATGTCGCCGGTGATGGCTGCTGGGTGGGAGTCGCGCACCGGCGGCGCATGTCGAACGTGACACCGGCCGTGCATGCCCTAGCCTTACCGCACGAATAACCGTCGGCGATCCTCGCCGCCGGCCGCGCCGGCCGCGCCGGCGCTCGCGCCGACACACGCACCAGCACACACGCACCAGCACACACGCACCAGGCGCAAGCGCCAGGTGCAGGCAAACGCACCAGGCAAACGCACCGACATCGTCATCGACCCGCCCCGCACGGCGCTCGGCGCCTCGGGCCCGACCCCGGAGGCTCGCGATCGCCCGCCGAACGACACCCAGCCGTCCCGGATCCGCCACCGCCACCGCTCTCGCTGACGTACCGGCGGTCGGCCCCCGCCAGCCCTGCCCGTGCGGCTCCGGCCGCCGGTACAAGGCCTGCCATGGGGAGCGCCGCCGGGCGGCCCCGGTGCTGCGCCCGTTCGCGGGCCGCGCGGACGAGCCGGACCTGGTCGCGCTGCGCGAGTTCGTCCCCAGCGCGACCGCGCCCCTGACCCTGTCGGCGGAGCACCTGGCCGCCCATCCCGGCCACGCGGACCGGCGGATCATCCTGGGCACGCTGCTGCCGCAGGCCGCGCCCGCGGTGGTCCGTGACGACGGCGAGATCCTGCTGGCGATGCAGACCCTCGTCGGCGGTCTCGACGCCTCGGCGGACGTCGCCGGCGCGCTGATCGCCGCGCTCGAGGCGAAGCCCGGCACGGTGGTGGACGGCGGGCCGGCGTCCGCGCCGCAGGCGGTGGAGCGGCTGCCCGGGGGCCTGGCGGACCTGCCCCGCCTCGCCGACCTGCTCGACCCGGCGCCGCTCGAGATCACCGTGCATCCCGGGTTCACCTGGTGGGTGCCGTCGTCGGAGGACGCCGAGCCGAGCGCCGACGTCGTGGCGACCCTGGATCGGGCGAACGCGACGGTCGTGCCGACGACCCGGTTGGCCTCCGTCCCGGCCGCCTACTGGTGCAGCCCCGGCGACCGGCTGCACCTGCGCTGGGTGCTGCCGCTCGACGCCGACCGGACGGAGGAGGCCCTCCTCGACGCCCTCGCCCGTCTCGCCGCCGCCGGCAGCCTCAGCGTCGGCGAGGGCTCGCGGTTCGTCGGGTCGTTCCGCGCCGACGGTCTTGTGGTCCCGGTGTGGGATCTCGCGCCGGGCGCCGACGCCGACTCCTGCGAGAAGCCCGCGGCCCAGCTGTGGACGGCGCTGCGCGAGACCCTCGACGATCAGCGGGAACTGACCGCGCAGGAGCGGCGGGTCCGCGCCGGCGTGGTCGGGCGCACGCTCACCCTCCGATAGGACGGCCGTGCCACCGGAGCCACCATCGCCGGTCTTTGACGTGGTCGTGCTGGGTGCCGGGCCGGCCGGCACGAGCGCGGCGCGCGCGGCCGCCGAGGCCGGCGCCCGGGTGTGCGTGCTCGAGCGGATGGCCGTGCCGCGGTACAAGACCTGCGGCGGCGGCCTGGTCGGCCTGTCCGTCGACCACGCCGGGATCGATCTCGCTCCACTCGTCCGGTCGCGGGTGGACGCGCTCACGTCGACCCTCGACGGCCGGCACCCGGTCACCCGGCGCAGCAAGGACGGCCGTCCGCTGCTGTCGATGGTGATGCGCTCGGAGCTGGACGCGGCGCTGCTCGACTCGGCGAAGGCGGCCGGTGCGGAGGTCCGCACCGGTGTGCACGTGACCGGGCTGCGCGAGGAGGGCACGGCCGAGCCCGGGCGTGGTGAGGTGGTCGTCCAGGTGCGGTCCGGGCCGGCGGTGCGGGCGCGGGTGGTGGTCGGCGCCGACGGCACCTCGGGCCGGGCCGGCACGCACGTCGGCGTCACCTGCGACCAGGTGGACGTCGGCCTCGAGGGCGAGTTCGAGGTGCCCGCCTCGGTGGCCGGCGAGTGGTCCGGCCGGATGCTGCTCGACTGGGGCCCGGTGCCCGGATCGTACGGGTGGGTCTTCCCGAAGGGCGACGTGCTCACGGTCGGGGTCATCGGCGCCCGGGAGCACGGGCCCGCACTGCGCCGCTACTACGACGCGCTCGTCGAGCGGCTCGGCCTCACCGCCGCCCCCCGGCTGCACGACTCCGGCCACCTGACGCGGGTGCGGGCCGCCGGCTCACCGTTGCGGCGCGGCCGGGTGCTTCTCGCCGGCGACGCGGCGGGCCTGCTCGACCCGTGGACCAGGGAAGGGATCTCCTTCGCGCTGCGCTCCGGCCGGCTCGCGGGCATCAGCGCCGCCGCCGGCGCGGCCGGTGACCCGACGGCCCTCGACCGGTACCCGGCGCGGATCGAGGGCGTGTTCGGGCCGGAGATCGCCGCGGGCAGGTCGGTGCTGGCGGTGTTCACCCGCCGTCCGGCGCTCATGCACACGATGATGACCCGGGTACCGGGCACGTTCGGGCTGTTCGGCCGGATCATCGAGGGCCGCTCCACGATCGCCCGCCAGCTGCGCCGGCCCGGCATGGCCGCCGTCATCGCTGCGCTGGGCCGCTGACGCCCGGCAGGGCGTCCCACACGGTGCCCGTCACGACGGCGGCGGGCCTGACCGGCGGCTCTCACGGTGGCCCCCACCCGGCGGCGCTCCGGACGGCTTCCGGGTGGCCCGCCACCGGGCGGGTCAGCCGAAGCGCTCGGCCACCGCTCCGGCGATCTCCTCGTAGGCCCGGCGGGTCTCCCGCCGGAGCTCGTCGAGGACGATGTGCCCGCCGCTGGCGAGATGCGGGTCGAACGGCACCCGGACGACCTGGCGGGTCCGTGACGCGAAGTGGTCCTCGAGCGCGTCGACGTCCACCGTCTCACCCTGCTGGGGGAACATCGAGATCACGGTCACGGCTTCGCTGACGTGGTCGTTGTAGCCGTGCGCGTCGAGCCAGTCCAGGGTGCCGCTGGCGCTCGCGCCGCCGTCCGCGCTCGCGTTGCTCACGATCACCAGCGTGTCGGCGAGCTCCAGCACCCCGTGCATCGCGCTGTGCAGCATGCCGGTGCCGCAGTCGGTCAGCAGGATCGAGTAATGCCGCTGCAGCAGGTCGTCGACCGCCCGGTAGTCCTCGTCTGCGAAGGCGTCCGAGATCTCCGGATCGCTGGCGGAGGCGAGCACCTCCAGCCGTGACGCCGACTGCGACAGGTACCGGCGGACGTCCACGTAACGGTGCAGCTGATCGGCGTCGGCGAGCAGATCGCGGACGGTGTGCCGGGTCGTCCGCTCGACCCGGACGCCGAGCGTCCCCCGATCGGGGTTCGCGTCGATCGCCACGACCCGGTCGCCGCGCAGGCTGGCCAGGGTGGACCCGAGCGAGACCGTCGTCGTGGTCTTGCCGACGCCGCCCTTGAGGGACAGCACCGCGATGCGGTGGCAGTCGTCGAGGGGGGTGCGGATCCGGGCGAGCAGACGCCGGTAGCGGGCCTCGTCCGGGGACGGGCCGGGATTGAGCGCGCCGGCCGACACCTGGTAGACCAGTCGCCGCCAGCCACGGGACGCGGTGTCCGGCGACGCCGGCAACAGGGCGGCGGGGGGCAGCCCCGTGCCGGACCGCGGGTCGTCGTAGCGCGGGTCACCGCGCGGCCCGTACTCGTCGGGTGGCCAGGTCTGCTCCCGCGGCCAGGACCTGTCGTGGACGTCGTCCGCGTCGACCCGGTCACCAGGCATCGGGTCATGGCGCACCTCGATGCCGTGCATCTCGGCAGCGTGCATCTCGGCAGCGTGCATTTCGGCACTGCGCACGTCGACGCCGCGCATTCCGGCGCTGTTGATCCCGGCGCTGTCGATCTCGGAGCCGTGGATCTCGGAGCCGGGCATCCCGGCACCGTAGGCCGGGCCGCTGTGGAACCCGTGGCCCCAGCCGCGGCCGGCTTGGTCCGGGGCGTCGTCGTGGTACAGCCCGGGGCCGGTGCCCGCCGGGCCGGGCGGCGGGGCCGACTGCGGGCGCGCCGGCGGCAGCGCGGGTGGCCCCACCGGATCGCGCAACCAGGACGCGACCCGGCCGGAGGTGTGCGGGTCGGTTCGCGGGATCGGCGAGGCCCCGGTGGCGCCCGGCGGCGGGGGCGGAGCCGGGTAGAGCGTGGACGGTCGGTACTCCCCGGTCGTCTCGACCGGGGTGGGGCCGGGTCGGGAAGCGGTGCCGG
>NZ_UBIZ01000444.1:0-1262 GCF_900465275.1 Parafrankia sp. Ea1.12
GCGGTTCGGGACCGACCCGGATTCCACCGACCCTGTGGGGTGCCAGAAGTCGGCTTGGGCCCGTGAGCTGGGGTGATGCGACGGTGCGGCGGCCGGCATGATGGTCAGCCATGTTCGTACGCCTGCTCTATCTGATCCTCGTTCGGGTCTGTAGCTGGCTGGTTCTCCTCGGCCGCTCGTCGGCGTCGAAGAACATCGAGTTGCTGGTGTTGCGGCATGAGGTCGCGGTGCTGCGTCGTACCCAGCCCAAGCCCCGGTGGGACTGGGCGGACCGGGCGGTCCTCGCCGCCCTGATCCGACTCCTGCCCAGGGCGCTGCGAACGCACCGGCGGTCACGCCCGGCACCGTCCTGCGGTGGCACCGCCGCCTGATCACACAGAAATGGACCCTGTGGGGCTCCAGAACCCCGATTTGGGCGGTGACCTGCGCGTTTGCCCGCGGGGCGGGGCCCGTGTCGGGCAGGCTGGGTGGTCATGGTGTGGTCGCTGCTCTACGCCCTGACACGGAACACTCTCGGGCTGATGCTGCTCCGGATGCGTGGGGACACCTCGAAGGAGGCGGAGCTCCTTGTCCTGCGACATCAGGTGGCGGTGCTGCGCCGGCAGGTGAACCGGCCCGGTCCTGGAACCGGCGGATCGGGTGATCCTCGCAGCCCTGTCCCGGCTGCTGCCCCGGTCCAGCTGGGGTTCGTTCTTCGTCACCCCGGCCACCGTGCTGCGCTGGCACCGTGACCTCCTCGCACGCAAACGGACCTACCCCGGAAGTCGCCCGGTCGGCCGCCGGTCCGCCGGGAGATCCGCGAGCTGGTCCTGCGCCTCGCACGGGAGAACCCGACCTGGGGCCACCGCAGGATCCAGGGAGAACTCGCCGGGCTGGGCTACCCGGTCGGGGTCGCCACCGTCTGGCGGATCCCGCACCGCGCCGGCATCGACCCCGCACCCCGCCG
This sequence comes from Parafrankia sp. Ea1.12, assembly GCF_900465275.1. Lineage (NCBI taxonomy): Bacteria > Bacillati > Actinomycetota > Actinomycetes > Frankiales > Frankiaceae > Parafrankia > Parafrankia sp. Ea1.12. Next base: position 947 of record NZ_UBIZ01000444.1, read on the forward strand.
GGCCGACACCTCCTGGCGCACCTTCCTGTCCGCCCAGGCCTCCAGCCTGCTGGCCTGCGACTTCTTCACCGTGGACACCGTGTTCCTGCAACGGATCTACGTGTTCTTCGTCGTCGAACACGCCACCCGCCACGTCCATGTTCTCGGGACCACGAAGCACCCGACCGCAGCCTGGGTCACCCAGCAGGCACGGAACCTACTGATGGACCTCGACGAACGTGGCCACCGGTTCCAGTTCCCCCTCCGTGACCGCGACACCAAGTTCACGGCTTCCTTCGACGCCGTCTTCACCGGAGCCGGCATTGAGGGAGTCCTG
>NZ_UBIZ01000359.1:0-28116 GCF_900465275.1 Parafrankia sp. Ea1.12
CCGGCATGGTCTCCTGGCCGGTGGCTTCGGTAGCTCCGGTGACTGACCCGGTCGTCGGGCCGGTCGCGGGCTCGTCGCCCGGCTCGTCGATGGTCAGCAGCGGCGCGCCCACTGCCAGCTCGGCGCCCGGGGCCATGGCACCCGTCGTGTCGTCGGTGCCGGCCTCGGCGCCAGCCGTATCCCCGGCGTCGGCCGCGGCCGGTGCGCCGGACCGATCAGCCGTAGTGCCGATCGGGGCGGCCCCGCGGCATGGGCGCGTCGCGGCGAAGCCACCCGTCCGCAAGCTCGCGCGTGATCTGGGTGTGGACCTCTCCACGCTCGCGGGCACCGGTCCCGCGGGCACCATCAGCCGCGCCGACGTCGAAACCGCGGCGCGTCAGGCCACGCCCCCCGAGCCCGCGCCCGTCCCCACCACCGCCACTCCGACGACCCGCACTGGGCCGGTCCGTGTCCCTGGCGTTGTCCCTTCGTCCAACGGAATCGACGGCCCGCGCCAGCCGGAACTGAACGGACACGCGGAGACCATGCGGCGGGTGCCCGGAGCCATCCCGCCCGACGCCGGATTCAACGACACCGACCGGATCTGGCGGATCCCCGTCACGGGCGTGCGGCGCACCATGGCACGGGCGATGGTGGCCAGCGTGTTCTCGGCCCCGCACGCCACCGAGTTCCTCAGCGTGGACGTCACCGAGACGATGGCGGCCCGCGAGCGGATCGCCGCCCTGCCGGACTTCGCCGGCATCCGGGTCACGCCGCTGCTGCTCGTGGCGAAGGCGCTCCTCACCGCCGTCCGGCGCCACCCAATGATCAACTCGACCTGGGTGGGCGACACGTCCGGGGAGAACGCCGAGATCCAGGTGCACGAGCGGATCAACCTCGGCATCGCCGTGGCCGGGCCGCGTGGCCTGGTCGTCCCGAACATCCCGGACGCCGGATCGCGCGGCCTGGTCGACCTCGCCCGCAGCCTGCACTCCCTCACCGAGGCCGCGCGCGCCGACCGGCTGCGCCCGGCCGACCTCTCCGGCGGGACCATCACCATCACCAACGTCGGAGTTCTCGGGGTGGACACCGGGGCACCGGTCCTCAATCCCGGTGAGGCCGCGATCCTCGCCCTCGGCGCGATCCGCCCGGCTCCCTGGGTGCACGAAGGCGAGCTGGCGGTACGGACGGTGGCCCACCTCGCGCTGTCCTTCGACCACCGCGTCGTGGACGGCGAGCTCGGCTCGGCGGTCCTGGCCGACGTCGCGGCCGTCCTCGCCGACCCCGTCATCGCGCTCGCCTGGAGCTGACCCGTGGGGCGGCCGGCGACCCGGAAAGCCCGCCTACAGCGGAGGATCCGGGCGAACCGGGCCGCGCCAGCCACCCCACAGCCCGGTTACACGACGCACAACGACTCGAGCCTCGACGGGACGTCCGGCCGCGGCTTGGAGTGAGCTTTTGGTGGGGCTTCCGGCCGGCTGGTTGATCGGGGCGAACTACGCAGTTCGCCACATACACCCCCCCGGGAACAACGGACGCATAGGGGTGCACAACGGAGACAGGTGTCCTGCCTGGTACGGTTGCGCCTCACACCCGGCATCCGGCTCAACTTCCACCACGAAGAGGTGAACGCATGACGCGCGTGGAGGCTCTGCAGGCCGCCGACGAGTTCGTCGCGAAGGTTCTGACCTCCGCCAGCACCAGCGGCCGGTTCAACGGGGCGCTCAACCTGGCCGAGCGCGTGGACCTCACGCTGCGGGTCGCCCGGTTCCTTCTCGAGGGCCAGTCGTCCTCCGAGGCCGACGACCTGCTCAAGCGGGACATGCGCAACGAGCTCGACCAGGCGTTCCCGCCGCTGCGCACCACCTGAGCCAGCCGGCCCCTACCTGGATCCGGGCCCGTACCGGGATGCCCGCATGTCGTCACCTGCCGTCGGACGACTGCAGCGGCCGGTGCGGCACACCGCGCTCGTGGCCGGTCTCGGGGCGCTCGTGGCCGGTCTCGGGGCGGACGGGATCCTGGTGGGACGGGGCCTCGATCTGCATGGACGGGTCGACCAGCACGGTGTCGTCCACGCTGATCGGAGGCGCGGCGCCGTGCTCGATCGACTCCTCGACGATCTTCCGGCGCCACTGATCGCGGTAGAGCGTGACGCCCAGGCCCACGATGCTCACGATCATGAGGATCACCCCGACCGCCGTGAGGTCGAGGCCGGACGGTTCGGAACGGACGGCGAAGGCGAGCACGGCACCCAGTGCGAAGAGGAGAAGGCTCAGCGGGGTTCCCATACGGCTCGTCTACCCCAGATCGGACACCGTAGAACCACGATCGGCACATCTCCACGACGGAGCGCGACCCTGGTCGCCGCGGGTAGCCACAACTCCACGCGAACCAGCCCGGACAAAGATCCTCCCGGGGCCGCGCCGACACGACCGCGGCCCCGGGAGGATCACACTGGCTGGACCGATCCGACCAGGCTGAAACGAGCTGGGACGAACGGTCAGAACGCCGCTTCGGACATCTCCATCAGCCCGAGACCGGTGCCCTCCAGCACCGTCCGGCGTGTGCGCAGCTCCGGCAGGATGTTGGCCGCGAACCAGCGCGCGGCCGCGATCTTGCCCTCGTAGAACGCCCGGTCGCGCTCGGACGGGGAGCCGTCCAGCCCACGTAGCGCCGTGTCGGCACCGCGCAGCAGCAGCCAGCCGACGACGAGGTCGCCGATGCTCATCAGCAGCCGCGTGGTGTTCAGCCCGACCCGGTAGACCTGGGACTTGTCCTGGGCGGTGGCGGTGAGGAACCCGACCATCGAACCGACCATGGCCTGGCACTCGTCGAGCGCCGCGCCCAGCGACTCCCGCTCCGCGCGGAGCGCGCCGTTGCCCGCCTCGCCCTTCACGAACTCCTGGACCTGCGTGAACAGAGTGGTCAGCGCCCGACCCTTGTCCCGGACGATCTTCCGGAAGAAGAGGTCCTGGCCCTGGATGGAAGTCGTGCCCTCGTACAGGGTGTCGATCTTCGCGTCGCGGATGTACTGCTCGATCGGGTAGTCCTGCAGGTATCCGGAACCGCCGAGGACCTGCAGCGAGCTCGCCAGCAGTTCGTAGGAGCGCTCCGAGCCGAATCCCTTCACGATCGGGAGCAGCAGGTCGTTCATCCGCACCGCGTTGTCGTCCGCCTCGCCGCGGGCCGCCGCCAGCGTGACGGCGTCCTGGAAGGTAGCGGTGTACAGCACGAGGGCACGCATCCCCTCCGCGTAGGCCTTCTGCTGCATGAGCATCCGGCGCACGTCGGGATGGTTGATGATGGCCACCCGGGGCGCGGTCTTGTCCGACGCCCGGGTCAGGTCGGCGCCCTGGATCCGCTCGCGGGCGAAGGCCAGCGCGTTGAGGTACCCGGTGGACAACGTGGCGATCGCCTTCGTGCCGACCATCATCCGGGCGTACTCGATGACCCGGAACATCTGCGCGATGCCGTCGTGGACGTCGCCGACGAGCCATCCGACGGCCGGCTCGCGCTCGCCGAAGCGCATCTCGCAGGTGGTCGAGACCTTCAGGCCCATCTTCTTCTCGAGGTTCGTGACGTAGGCGCCGTTACGGGCACCCGGCTCACCGGTCCCGGGGTCGGGCAGGTACTTGGGCACCACGAACATCGACAGGCCCTTGGTGCCGGGGCCGTGCCCCTCCGGGCGGGCGAGCACCAGGTGGAGGATGTTCTCCGGGATGTCCCAGTCACCGCTGGTGATGAACCGCTTCACACCCTCGATGTGCCAGGTCCCGTCCGGCTGCTCGACGGCCCGCGTCCGGCCGGCTCCGACGTCGGAGCCGGCGTCCGGCTCGGTCAGCACCATGGTCGCGCCCCAGTGCCGCTCGATGGCCCAGTTCGCGATCTTCTTCTGCCATGGCGTGCCGATGCCCTCGAGGATCGCGGCGAACGTCGGCCCGGCCATGTACAGAAACACCCCCGGGTTCGCCCCGAGGAGCAGCTCGGACGCCGCCCAGGCGATGGTCGGCGGGGCACCCATGCCGCCCAGGTGCGGCGGGACGTAGAGCCGCCACCACTCGCCCTCCTGCGCCGCCGCGAAGGACTTGCGGAACGACTCGGGCAGCGTGACGGTGCCGGTGGCGGGGTCGAGTGTCGGCGGGTGCCGGTCGGCGTCCTCGAAGGACTCGGCGATCGGCCCGACGGCGACCCGCTCCAACTCGGCGAGCACCTCATGCGCTGTGTCGCGGTCCATCTCCGCGAAGGGCCCGGTCCCGAGCGTCCGGTCCACGCCGAACACCTCGAACAGGTTGAACTCGATGTCGCGGAGATTGCTCCGGTAGTGCCCCATGGACGGCTCCTCCCCTCCGGCTCACCGCATGATCATCGGCGGCGCGGGCGTAGTTACTCGCTGGTAGGTCATGCCCCATGCTACCCGCGAGTAACCAAGGTTCCAGGTGATCCGCCGACGAAAGCCGCATCCGTTCGGAGTCGGGCGGAAAGTACGTCGAGTCAGTAATGTCCGGCACGTTTAGTCTTGCGGCCATGACGGAGGGCAGGGCGGCGGTCGCCGACGAGTCCGACGACGGGTCGACCCAGGAGGTCCGGCTCGCGGTCGTGATGACCGGCGGCGCGAGCCTGGCGGTGTGGATGGGCGGCGTCGCCCGGGAGATCAACCTCCTGACCGGCGCCTCCGCACACCGCGACCGCGCCGCGGGTGACGGTCACGTCGGCGTGGCCGGGACCGGAGACCAGGGCCTGTCTGCCGCCGACGCGGCGGCCGCGTCCCGCTGGGCGGCGCTACTGGAGATCCTCGACGTCGAGGTGTCGGTGGACGTCCTGGCCGGGGCCTCTGCGGGTGGGATCAACGCGGCGCTGCTCGGCTACGCCAACGCCCACGACGCCGACCTGGGCCCGCTGCGCGATCTGTGGATCACGCTGGGATCACTGCGCGAGCTGATGCGACGCCCGGGCGAGCGGAGCTTCCCGTCGCTGCTGCGCGGCGACGCCGTGATGCTGCCCGCCCTGCAGACCGCGCTGCGCAGCCTCGAGCCCCCGTCCCGAAGCGGTCACACCGCCGAGGCGAGGCGCGCCAGATCCGCGCGGACGGTTCGCCCGACCTCGGTGTTCATCACGACCACGATCCTGCGCGGCGAGTCGGCGCGCTGGTCGGACGACCTCGGCGGCATCGTCCGCGACCTCGACCACCGCGGCCTGTTCGTCTTCGGCGAGGACGACCTGACCGACCCCGAGGCGGCCAACCGCCTGGCGCTTGCCGCCCGGGCCAGCGCGGCCTTCCCCGGTGCCTTCGAGCCGGCCTACATTCCCGTCCAAAGCTCGCCCGACGCGGACCATCCCGACATGGCCGACTACGTCAACGCGGCCAGCGGCTTCTACGGCTCCGACGGCGGCATCCTGGTGAACCGCCCGATCGGGCCGGCCCTGCAAGAGATCTTCGACCGGCCGGCGCACGGGCGGCAGGTCCGCCGCGTGCTCGCCTACGTGGTGCCCGCGCCCAACCCGCCGGACGACCCCACGCCGAGCCGAGACGACGGGTCGACGCCGACAGTCTCCGACACGCTGCTCGGCGCCCTGGGCGCGGCGCTGAACCAGTCGATCGCGAGCGACCTGCGGCGCATCAGGGACCACAACGAGGCGGTACGCGGCGTCCGCGCGAGCCGGCGCGGGCTGTTCCGCCTCGCCCCGGCCGGCGGCCCCCGCCTCGCCGACGAGGCAATCTACGAGGCCTACCGCCACCGCGAGGCCGAACGCGCCGCGGACGTCGTCCTGAGCACGCTGGACCGGATCGTCACCGACACGAACGCCGACACGAACATCGGCGCGGACGTCGGCGCGGACGCGGCGACGCTGCTCGCGGACCCGGCCGGACGGACGGACCTGCGGGCCGCGGCGGTCGCGGCCGCGTTGGCGGAGTTCCCGGACCGGCTGCCCGGCCCGGACGACCTCGGTGACCTTTGGCGGCTGGGCCGCCCCGCGGTGGACGCCGCCAAGGGCATCCTGATTTCGATGATCAACGAGGCCTACCTCCTGTCGACCGGCCCGGACGACCGGGTGGCGCTGGCGACGCTGGCCCGGGAGGTGCACGCGGCGGTCGTCGCGCCCCGCGAGCAGGCCGGAGCACAGCTGCTCCCGCTCCCGTCGACGCCGGCGAACCGGGGCGGCTTCACCGTCGTCCGCCACACCCTGCGCGACCTGGCGGGGGCGTCGTCCGCCGCCGTGGTGGCCGAGGCGACCCGCCGCTGGCTACGCGGCGCCGGCGACGAGGAGACCAGCCGGACCGACCTCACGCTCGCCTGGAGCACGCTGGGCTCGGTCACCGAGAACCTGCGCGGTCTTCTGACCGGCGTCCTCGCCCGCTCAGCACCATCGCGGACGGCCACAACCGACCGCGCGGACAGGCCCGGCCACGGGGACGGGGAGCACGGGGGTCGACACGAGCGGGACGGGCAGGACGAGGACCGGCCCTTCGGGCCCGCGGCGCTGATCGCGCCAGGGCCGCGCACCCACACGAACGGGCTGAGCCTCGCCGGGCGGCGCCGGGTCGCCACCCGCACCCTGCGGGACTTCGTCGGCTACCTCCCCACCCGGCGCTCGCGGGCCGCGCTGGCCCTGCTCGACCTGCACCTGGTCACCCACGCCCTGACCGGCGGGGACGTCGTCGACCAGCCGGTGGAGCTGGTCCAGGTGAGCGCGGACATCCGCTGCGATCTGGACCCGTCACGGGCGAGCGCCGACCGGAAGCTGACCGGGCTCCAACTCGGCAACTTCGGCGCGTTCGCGAAGTCGTCCTGGCGGGCCAGCGACTGGATGTGGGGCCGGTTGGACGGCGCCGCCTGGCTGGCCCGCATCCTGCTCGACCCCCGGCGGCTGGTCCACTTACGCGATGCCGCCGCGCCGGGCGCGGAACCGCCCGACAGCACCGCGACCTGGCTCACCGAATTCGTGGAGCTGCTGGCGACGGTCGCCGCGGGCCCCGTCACCGCGGACGTCCTCGACGAGCTCGCCTGGCTCGACGACCCGGACGCGGCCGTGCCGGCCGCCCTGCCCGAGACCGCGGCCTGGGTCGCCGCCGGGATCCAACGCGAGATCGCCGCCGGCGAGCTGACCAGCGTCGCCGACGCCGTCCGGGCGGACATCGCCGGTGCCCGGGTCGGCTCCGCGCCCACCCGGGAGTTCCTCGACGCGATGGCGCCCGGCCCGGCCCAGCTCGATCCCGCCGACGCCGCCCGGGTGCTGCGGGCGTGCCGCGTCTCGGACGAGCGGCTGACCGATCGGGCCAACAGCCCGATCCTCGCCATCACGGTCGCCCAGGTGCTGGCGGTCCTCACCGGGTGGCTGGCGTCGCTGCGCGCGCTGCCGCGGCCGCTGCGTCCGGCGGTCGCGGCGGTGCGCGCCATCGCCCGCGTCGCCTACGCGCTGGTGGACGACGTGACGCGCGGCCGGCGCCGGGCGACGATCGCCCTCGGCACGGTGCTGCTCGCCGCCGGACTCGCGGGCGCGCTCATCCTGTCCGGCCCGATGGGCGGCGTGGGGCTGCTGGTGGCCGTGACGGGGCTGCTGCTGATCAGCCTCACGGGCTGGCGGGTGCTGCCCGCGGGGCTGGCCGTCGTGGGCGTGGCGGGGCTGGCGGTGGTGGCCGCGGCGGGGGTGATCCCGGTCGTGGGTGACCATCTCTTCCCCTGGCTACACGACGACGCGGTGCCCTACCTGGCCGATCATCCCTGGGCATGGGCGGCCGTCTTCGGCCTGCTGATGCTCCCGCCGGTGTGGTCACTCGCCGAACTCCTGCGCCCGCGGCGGCGGAGCCGACACCGGCCGGCAAGCTGACGCCAGCCAGCCAGCCAGCGAACCGGCTCGGTCCGGCGAACTGGCACCGACCGGCGAGCTGACCGCGGTCAGGAGACGTCCGCCCAGCGCATCCCGCCGTCGGGCTCACGCAGGCAGGTGACCGGACGGCCGTCGGCACCCGGGACGATCTGCCCCGCGTCGGCGGGCTCGCACTCGCTGCCCGGCTCGGGCCGTGACCGGGTGGACTGCGCCGGAGCCTCCGGCGACCACCGGCCGGAGACGGCCGACCCGGTACCGGCTTCGCCGGGCACGCAGTAGAGAACCAGCCCGTTGACGGCGACGGCGGGCTCCTCATCACGCCCCGGGACGCAGGCCTCGCCCAGGAACACCGGCGACGGCGCCACCGACGGCAGGTCGGGCACGACCGGGCCGGTGGGCTCCGCGGACTGCGCGTCCGGGCTGGTCTGCGCCTCCGGGCCGGCCGGCGTGCTCGGGCCGGTCCCCGCCTGCGGGTTGGAACCCGGCGCACCGGCGCCCGCCGAAGCCGAGCCGGTGCTCCCCGGCCCGCCCGCCGCGGAGTCCGCGCCGGGAGTGCCCGCACCGGCCGTGGTCTGACCGTCACCCGCCGACCCGGCGTCCTCGCCGGAGCCCGCGGACGAGGACGAACCCGCTCCCGGTGGCTGCGGGGCCGCGGCCACCGCCGGCTCGGGCCGGGTGGTCGTCGTGTCACTCCCCGCCTCGCCGCAACCGGCGAGCGCGGCAGCGAGGGCCGCACCGACGATCACCACACGAAGACCGGCACGTGAGAGAACGGTGGAGCGAACCGGGCCGTCGAAGTTGTTCCGATGTAGCGAATCGAGGGCGGTGGGGGCACCCCGAAAGTGCCCCGACGAGGTGCCGCGGGAGGCCACGCCAAACGGACGATCACCGGTCACGGCATCCCTCCCCTCGCAGGTCCGGCCCACAGCCTCGATCCAGCTTAGGTAGCCGCTGGCACCGAATGCGGCCAGTTGACCGGAACGGGCGCCGGGCGGCGGCCGGAACGGGCCGGTTGTCCGGGCCCGAGACCGTCGTCCCGTTGCTGCTGGCTAGTGGTCTGGATGTGATTCCAGGCCGGGTGATCGGCGCTCTCCCGGAAGCTCCTCCATCCGGCTCGGATCGGCGCGGGCGTCCGACCGCGGGGGTGTCCTACCCCACTGAGGCCCACATTCCTCCTACGGGTGCCGACGAGTCCGCCATCCCGGGGTGCCGACCCGTGTCTCCTGGTGCCGTGTCTCCTGGTGCCATGTCTTCTGGTGCCGCCGGGGCCGGGCGGCCCGGGCGGGCCGGGTGGGAGAGCCCGGACGATCGCCCGCGTACCAGCCGGCGGGCCGGTCATTAGGCGTCGACGGGGACGGGCTGGGCCGCCCACTCGACCGGGGCGAGCTGGCCGCCCGTGGTCAGCTCGGAGGCCACCGCGGACAGGGCGACCGGCTCACGCGGCGGCAGCGGGATGGCGTCCGAGAGCGTCCCCAGCTCCACCCAGCCGAGCAGCTCCTCGCCGCCCGTCAGGCCGAACACCGCGCGGACCTGGTCACTGTCGGGCAGCGGCGTCGACTTCCACGCCGAGGCGACTCCCTGGGCGTGCGCGGCGAGGCAGAGGTTCTGCGCCGCGGCAGCGGCGGACGCGTCCTGCTCGGCGCGGGGGACGCGCGCGCCGGGCACCCGGGAGGCGATCACGGCGATGAGGACCGGCGAGCGGGTCGCCTTGCCCGCGGCCTTACGGATGACCGGTTCGGCCAGGCCGCCGACCGCCTCGGCCGCCGCGGTGATGGCGTTCGCCAGCACCTCGCGGGCTTCGCCGCGCACCACCACGAACCGCCACGGGCGCAGCATCTTGTGGTCCGGCGCGGTGGTCGCGGCGGCGAGCATGACGGCGAGCTGTTCGTCGGTGGGGCCGGGCTCCACGAGCCGGGTCGCGGTGCGTCGGGTCATCAGGCAGTCGAGGGCGTCCACAGCAGCTCCATTCGGTTCGGGTTCGCGTCCGCGCGTTTGCAATTTGATCTAATTTGGCCAGGATCGACCCGGATCGGCGCCGCACACGCCAGGTTCCCGATCGTTCACTTTCCGCAGACGAACTCTTCCCATTTCACTGAGGTTCCCTCATAATAGATGAGGCTCAGAAATCCGGGCTGCCGGCCGCGCACCTCCGGCAGCCCGCACCACCAGCAGCTGCGCACCGCGTGCAGCCGTGCAGCCGTGCACCGCCAGCAGAGAGGACGGCCGGCCCATGCCCCCACCCGACACCGGCGACGAGGTCGTCGACCTCATCCTCGCCCTCGGCCACCAGGTCAGGCGCGGGGTCAACGAGTCGCTGCGGGCCGGCGCCGGCCTGACCCTGCCCCGACTCAAGGTCCTGCGGCTCGTCGCGGAGACCGGCCCCCTGCGGCTGCGGGACCTGGCGAGCGCCGTCTCCGTGGCACCCCGGACGATGACCGAGACAGTGGACGGGCTGGAGGCCGACGGCCTCGTGCGCCGCCAGATCGACCCGGCCGACCGCCGCGCGATCCTGCTGGAGCTGACGCCGGAGGGAAAGACCACACTGGAGGCCGGGCGTGCCTGCGCGTCGGCCGCCGTCCGACGCTTCACCGACGGGTTGTCGGCGGACGATCGGGCCACTCTGGGCCGGCTCCTGGCGCAGGTGCGGGACAACGCGGCTGCCGTTAACACGGTGCCGTTACCGTGAGGTGAGCACCTGGGCGCGCCAACCCGAGGAGGCCACGGTAACCGGAGCTCTCACGGTGGGTGAAACCCCGCGCCGCGGCGGCGACCGCCCCACCAGCGGCCGGGCCGGCGGCGCGCGCCCCGCTGTGGCCAGCGAGCCCGGCGCCTGGCCCAGTGCCGGCACCGGCACCGCGCCGGCGGTGGTGGACGTCCACCGGCTGACGAAGCGGTACGGGCGAGTGGAAGCACTGCGTGATGTCTCGTTCACCGTGCCCGCCGGGACGGTGACCGGGTTCCTCGGCGCCAACGGGTCGGGCAAGACGACGACGCTGCGAATTCTGCTGGGCATGGTGGCCGCCACCGACGGGCACGCCCTGATCAACGGTCGGCCGTACCGCGAGCTGCCCGCCCCGGCCCGCACAGTCGGTGCCGTGCTCGAGCCGGCGGCGCACCCGGCCCGCACCGGGCGCAACCACCTTCGCTGCCTGGCGCTGCCGCTCGGCCTGCCCCGGCGGCGGCGCGGCCCGGCCGTGGACGAGGCGCTGGCCGCCGTCGACCTCACCGCCGCCGCCGACCGCCCGGTCGGCACCTACTCGCTGGGGATGCGCGGGCGGCTCGCCATCGCCGGCGCCCTGCTCGGGGATCCCGAGCTGCTCGTCCTGGACGAACCGGCGAACGGGCTGGACCCGGACGGCATCCGCTGGCTGCGCCGGTTCCTGCGCTCGTGGGCGGCGAGCGGCCGCAGCGCGCTGCTGTCCAGCCACGTGCTCGCCGAGGTCACCCAGACGGTCGACCACGTCGTCATCGTCGACCGCGGCCAGGTGGTGCTGGCCGCGCCCGCCACCGAGGTGGGCCGCGGGCACGTCGAGGTCCGCACCCCGGAGGCGGACCGGCTCGCCGAGCTGCTGCGCCCCGAGGACGTCGTCCGGACCGGTCCCGACGGCCTGCGCCTGCCACACGGCCTCGCCGAGCAGGTCGGACGGCTCTGCGCGGCCCACGGGATCCCGCTCGTCGAGCTGCACACGACCGGCCCCGACCTGGAGCGGACGTTCTTCGACCTGACCAGCCGGGCCGACGACGAGACGCACGGCGGGGCCGACGACGAGACACACACCGGGGCCGGCGGCGGGGCGCGCGAGCGGGCCGGAGGCGGGTGGCGGTGACCGAGGCCCGCCCGACCGTCGAGGTCGTCCGCCGTTCCGGCCGCTCCCGCGGGCGCCGGGGCACGGGGCCGGGCACGGGCCGGCTGGTCGCCACCGAGCTACTCAAGATCACAACGGGGCGGTGGCAGCTCGTCGGCCTCTGCGTCGCACTGGCGGTCCACGTCCCGCTGCTGCTGCTGTGGGGTGCCCAGGCCGAACCGCTTGTCGCCTGGAACAGCCTGCGCTCGCGCTCGGGGTTCCTGCTCGCCTACGCGATGATGTTCTTCGGGGTGATCCTGGTGACCGGCGAGTACCGGTACCGCACGGTCACCCACACCTGGCTGCTCACCCCGCGGCGGTCCCGGGTGCTGGGCGCCCAGGTGCTCACCGTGCTCGCCATCGGCGCCGTGCTGAGCACGGCGACGTTCGCCGCCTGGTGGGCGCGCGGGGCGGCCCGCCATGGCGCGCCGGCGATGCGCGCGGACCGGCCGGCGGAGTTGCTGTCGGCCTATGTGATCGTGGTCCTCATGGTGTGCGCGGCCGGGGTGGCCGGAGTGGGGGTGGGGACGCTGACCCGCGGCTCGCCCGCGGCCGCCGGCGCCATCGCCCTGTCCGGGCTGGCCGAGGCCGTGCTCGACGGGGCCCGCTTCCACGGCCCGGCGACCGCACCGTTGGGCGTCCTGCTCTGGCCCACCAGCGAGACACATGTCTCGTCCCTGCTCGCCGCGATCTCGTGGGCGGTGGTTCTCACCGCCGCCGCGAGCGCCTCACTGCACCGGGACCTGCCATCCTGAACAAGGGACCAACCGAATCCGTGATGTGGCATAGGTCACTGCCGGCGCGGCGCGTGTCCCCATCCCCTGCCGCGCCGCACCGCGATCGGCCTACGATCCCGCACATGGTGCCGTGCCCGACATGCGCGGAGGAGAACCCGAAGCGAGCGCGCTTCTGCTCCGAGTGCGGGAACCCGCTGCCCGTCGCGGGCAATGGGTCGCGCAAGACAGTGACCATCATGTTCGTCGACATAACCGGTTCGACGGACATCGGTGAGAAGATCGACTCCGAGCCGCTGCAGCAGGTCATGTGGCGGTTCTTCACGACCGTGCGCGAGGTCATCCACGCCCATGGCGGCACGGTCGAGAAGTTCATCGGGGACGCGGTGTTCGCCGTGTTCGGTATCCCGGTGCTGCACGAGGATGACGCGCTGCGCGCCGTGCGGGCCAGCCTGGACATCCGCGCGGCGATGGAGGAGCTCAACGCCGACCTCCAGCGCGAGTGGGGCCTGCGGCTGCGGGTGCGCATCGGCATCAACACCGGCGAGGTGACCGTCGCCGGCGGCGGCGCGACCGGCGACCCGGTGAACGTCGCCTCCCGGCTGGAGGAGGCGGCGCCACCCGACGAGATCCTCATCGGTGACAGCACGTACCGGTTCATCCGGCACAGCGTCACCGTCAGCTCGGTGGGCCCGCTGGTCGTGCAGGGCAAGCGGGAGCCGGTGCGGGCGCACCGCCTGATCGGGCTGGTCGACCCGACCGCGGGCCCGGGCAGCCGGGCCCCCACCCAGGGCTTCGCGGCGCCGGTGATCGGCCGAAACCGGGAGCGCCGCCGCCTCCAGGACGCCTTCGAGGCCGTCGTCGAGGAGCGGACCTGCCACCTGTTCACCGTGCTCGGCCCGGCCGGCATCGGGAAGTCGCGGATGGTCGGCGAGTTCTGCCAGGCCACCGCGTCGCGCGCCACCGTGCTCACCGGCCGCTGCCTGTCCTACGGCGAGGGCATCGCCTACTGGCCGCTGATGGAGATGGTGCGCCAGGCCACCGGCATGTCCGCCGACGAGAGCGCGCCGGACGGCCGCCTGCGCCTCAAGGAACTGCTGGCGGACGTCCCGCAGGCCGCCGAGGTGGTCGACGCGCTCGCCCCGCTGGTCGGACTCGGCGGCGCGGAGCTGGGCACCCAGGAGAGCTTCTGGGCGGTCCGCACCTTCTTCCAGGCCCTGGCCGAGAAGCGCCCGCTGGTGCTGTGGTTCGACGACGTCCACTGGGCCGAGCCGACCCTGCTGGACCTGATCGAGCACGTCGCCGACTGGTCACGGGACGCGCCGATCCTACTGCTGTGCCTGTCCCGCCCGGAGCTGCTGGAGGACCGGCGCGAGTGGGGCGGCGGCAAGTTGAACGCCACGTCGATGCTGCTGGCGCCGCTCACCGAGGCACGCTGCCACCGGCTGATCCGCACCCTGATGGGCTCGGACGACCTCGACCCCGCGCTCGTCTCGCGGATCACCACCTCGGCGGCGGGCAACCCGCTGTTCGTCGAGCAGATGGTCGCCGCGCTGGTCGACGACGGACTGCTGCGCCGGGAGGGCTCCCGCTGGATCGCCACCGGGAACCTGCGCGGGGTCACGGTGCCGCCGACGATCTCCGCGCTGCTGGCCGCCCGACTCGACCGCCTCGAGCCCCCGGAGCGCCGGGTGCTCGAGCGTGCCGCCGTGGTCGGCGAGCGGTTCTACCTGGACGCCGTCGCCGAGCTCTCCGACCCGGCCGAGCGCCCGTACGTCACGGAGCACTGCCTGTCACTGGTCCGCAAGGAGCTCGTCCACCCGGACCGCTCGGACCTGCCCGGCGTCGACGCCTACCGGTTCCTGCACGTCCTGCTGCGCGACTGCGCGTACCAGGCGACGTCCAAGCGCCAACGCGCCGACCTGCACCAGCGTTTCGCCGGCTGGTTGCAGGCGCGGATGGTCGGCGGGCCGGGTGAGCACGACGAGCTGGTGGGCTACCACCTCGAGCAGGCCTACCGTTACCGGGTCGAGCTCGGGCAGCGCGACAACGAGATGATCGAACTCGGCCGGGCGGCGGCCACCTGCCTGATCGAGGCGGCAGACCGCGTCCGCCAGGGTGACGAGACCGGCGCCGCCCAGCTCCTCAAACGCGCGATCACGCTGCTGCCGGAGACCGACCCGCTGCGGCTGCGGGCTGAGATCGACCTCGGCTGGGCGCTGTACTCCTTCGGCCGCCTCTCCGACGCCGAGCGCATCCTGCGGCAGGTCACCGAGCGGGCGCGGCGCGCCGGCGAGGACGGCCTGCGGGCGCACGCCCGGCTCGCCCAGCTGCGGGTGCTGTTCGCGACCGACCCCGAGGGCCTGGTCGCCAGCACGCTCACCGAGGCCACGGCGGCGCTGGCCGCGTTCGTCCGGGACGGTGACGACGTCGGCGCGGCGCTGGCCTGCCGCAGCCAGTCGGCGGCGTACGGCGCGGCCGGCCAGTTCGCGGCCGCGGAGAAGGCCATGGAGACCGCGGTGCGCCACGCCGAGGAGTCCGGGGTGCCCAGGGCCGCGCACTCGCTGCGGCGCGAGCAGGTCCTGCTGCTGAGCCTCGTGCCGCGCCCGGTGCCCTACGCGATCGCGAAGGCGACCAGGGCGCTGGAGGCGGCCGGCGACGACCGCGGCCTGCGTCGGGCGGTGCTCGCGCAGCTCGCGCTGCTCAACGCCATGTCCGGTGACCTGGAGGCGGCGCGCACCCACCTCAAGGACGCCGAGGAGATCGTCGGGGACATCCGCGGCGCCCGCACGGACCCGTTCCACAGCGGCTTCGTGGTGGCCCGCGTGGCGCTGCTCGCCGACGAGCCGGAGATCGCCGAGCGCGAGCTGCGCCGCAGCTGCCGCCAGCTCTCCCGGATGGGCGAGCGCGCGCACCTGGCCACCCGGGCCGCCCTGCTGTCGGACGTGCTGGTCCGGCGCGGCAAGCTGGAGGAGGCGCAGAAGTACGTCAACCGGTGCCGGGACGCCGCCGCCGGCGACCAGCTCCCCGCCCAGGCGGGCTGGTGCTCGGTGCACGCCAAGCTGCTGGCGATCTCCGGGCGGGACGCCGAGGCGCTGCGCTTCGCCGACACCGCGTGCGACCTGGCCGGCCGCACCGACGACATCGACGGGCAGGGCAACGCGCTGCTCGCCCGCGCCGAGGTGCTCTACCGGGCCGGGCGCAAGGACGACGCCGCCGAGAGCCTGGAGGCGGCCAGCGCCCGGTTCCTGCAGAAGGGGAACCGGGCGGCGGCGGCCACCAGCCGACGGCTGTTCGAGACCCTCGACGCCGAGCGCTTCGGCTGACCGGACCGGCTCAGGTCTGGAGCCGGCTCAGGTCGCCTCGGGTTTCGGGAGCGGGTTGAGCCGCGCGGTGCCGTAGGTGAACCCGGCCAGGTCCATGGTCTGCGGCGAGGTCGGCGCGAACGAGGTCCCGCCGTCGCCGAAGGTCGCTGTGACGAGAATCCCACCGATGCGCAGGTCGTTGGAGATCCTCGGGTTGAAGCTCTGCTCCTTGTGGACGAGCTGACCGTCCAGCCAGACGAGCAGGACGCCGTCCGCGAAGCCTTCGAAGTTGAGCTTGACGCCCTGCTCCACACAGATCCAGCGGCCGGCCGGCCAGTGCCACGCGCCTTTGCCGATCACATTGATCGGGTGATCGGTGCGCGCGGTGTTCGCATAGACGATTCCTTCGTCACCGTCCCGCCACGCAAAACGGGTCGCCAATCCGCTTCGCAACGTTTCCGTGCGCTGACGGTTCTTGACGATGGTGCCGAAGAATCCCGGCAGGCGACCGCCCTTACCAAAGGCGAAACCCTCCGGGAACCGCAGGTAGTAACGCATGTACAACTCGTAGGGTGATCTCAGGGTGTGATCGACGAAGACCTGCGTCCCGCCGTACGTGGGCCCGTCGCCGTAGATTCTGGCGTCCGCGGGGTTCATCGCGTCAACCGGAAGTGAGATTCGCAGGAATTTCGGGAAGCGCGGATCGTCCGATGCCATGATCTCCGCCCGGTCCAGCCCGAAGCTCGACCGGCTCCGGGCCACCAGGTCCTTGCCGAAGAACTCCTTCGCCGCGGCCGGGTCCGCGAGGGTGCGCCGCGCGGCGGCGGTGGTCGCGGGCGCGGCGACGGGCGCCGCCGTGTCCGGCGGCAGGATCTCACTGGCCGGGTCGAACGGCTGGTCGTCGGAGACCAGGCCGCAGCCGGTCCCCGCCAGCGCGAACGCGCCAAGGGACGAGGCGAGCAGGGCCCGCCTCGTCCAGCCGCGCCGGTCCGGACCGGCCTCCCCCGGCCTGCCCGGACCGCTCATACGTTGGGGCGGCCGAGCGCGTGGTAGATCCAGCCGGCGGCCCGCCACCGCTGCGGGTCGAGGGTGTTGCGGCCGTCGATGATGACCGGGCGACGCACCAGCGACGTCAGCAGCGACGGCTCGATCTCGCGGAAGTCGGCCCACTCGGTGAGATGCAGCACGACGTCGGCGTCGGTGACCGCCTCGGAGACGCCCGAGGCGTAGCGCAGGTCGGGGAACTTGCGGGCGGCGTTCGCCATGGCCGCGGGGTCGTAGACCGTCACGCGGGCACCCGCCTTGCGCAGCGCGTCGGCGACGTCGAGCGCCGGCGAGTCGCGGATGTCGTCGCTGTTCGGCTTGAACGCGGCCCCGAGCACGGCGACCCGCCGCCCGGCCGCACCGCCGCCGAGCAGGTGGATGGCCAGCTCCACCGTCCGGCTGCGGCGGCGCAGGTTGACGCGGTCGACCTCGCTCAGGAAGCCGAGCGCCGGGCCGGCGCCCATCTCCTCGGCGCGTGCCTGGAAGGCGCGGATGTCCTTGGGCAGGCAGCCGCCACCGAAGCCGAGGCCCGCGCCGAGGAACCGCCCGCCGATCCGGGTGTCGTAGGCGAGGGCCGAGGCCAGGGTCTTGACGTCGGCGCCCGCCACCTCGCAGACCTCGGACATCGCGTTGATGAAGGAGATCTTCGTGGCGAGGAACGCGTTCGCCGCCACCTTGACCAGCTCGGCGGTGGCGAAGTCGGCGACGACCGCCGGCGTGCCGGCGGCCAGCGCGGTCGCGTACACCTCCCGCAGCCTGGCCTCGACCCGGACCCGGCGCCCGGTGTGGTCGCCCCGGTCGGTGCGGTCGGCCACGCCGTACCACTCGTCGTCGGCGGGCAGGCCGAAGACCAGCCGGTCCGGGCGCAGGGTGTCCTCGACGGCGAAGCCCTCCCGCAGGAACTCCGGGTTCCACGCGAGATCGACCTCGGGTGCCTCCCGGGCGAGCCAGTCGGCGAGGCGCACGGCCGTCCCCGCGGGGACGGTCGACTTGCCCACCAGCAGGGAACCGGCCTTCGGCTGGGCGGCGAGGAGCCGCTCGACGGCGCCGTCGACGTAGCTCATGTCGGCCGCGCCCGAGTCCGCGCGCTGCGGGGTGCCCACGCACAGGAAATGCACGTCCGCGCTCGCCGCGTCGGCGAAGGAGGTCGTGAAGGCCAGGCGGCCGGTCTCGAGGTTCTTGCGCAGGAGCTCCTCGAGGCCCGGCTCGAAGAAGGGCACCTCGCCGCCGGCGAGCCGGCGCACCTTGTCCTGGTCGACGTCGACGCCGACAACATCGAAACCCAGCTCGCTCATGCAGATCGCGTGCGTCGCCCCGAGATATCCGGTGCCAATAACGCTGATCCGGAGCGGGCTCCCCGCTTCTGGTGTGCTCATTGTGTGTATCCCCCCACTCAACGTCGGGCTGCAAGGCCGCGGAGCGCATTGTGGACCGCTCGCGTTTCCGGGAGATGAGGCGGGGTGCCGGGGCTGGGCGGACGCCGCGACAGGTAGCCGATTGACTACCTAACGTTGACGGTTTGTCGTTACCGGTGCCCGGGTACAGTGATCAGTTACGCCCTGTCCCGACCACTGCTAATGTCTGCTTCGTCTATCAATGGATAGACATCAGCGACCACCGGCGGGGGTGCGGTGGGGACCTGAACCATCCGGCTGGCGCGCCGGATGGTTCGTACACGTCCCAACACGCTTCCCCATGACCCTGGCGTTCTCGGTGGCCTGCAGCTGGGGGGGCAACACACAAGATGGAGTGGTTCGGCGTCGCGATCGATTTCGTTCGCGATCATCGATCTCTGGTCCCGATCGGGATCGCGGGCGTTGTCTCCTGGGTGGTGTGGCTCACTCGCCGCCTGCTCTCCACCCGGTACCGCCCCGTCCGGAACAACTTCCGAGCCAGCACCTCGGTGATCGTTCCCTCGTTCCGGGAAGACCCCGACGTCCTCATCCGGTGCCTGGAGACCTGGCTCTCCCAGCAGCCGGACGAGATCATCATCATCCCGGACGTGGAGGACACCGAGCTCATCGCGAGGCTCGCCCAGCGCGCCGACCCGACGGTCCGCGTGATCCCGTTCGTCCACGAGGGCAAGCGCTCGGCGCTCGGGGTCGGACTGTCCGCGGCGACCAAGGACATCGTCGTACTCTGCGACTCCGACACCGCGTGGGAGCCGGGACTGCTCGCCGCGGTGCAGATGCCGTTCGTCGACCCGCAGGTCGGCGGGGTCGGAACCCGGCAGAACGTCTACGAGCCGCGCAGCAGCGTGTGGCGGCGGGTCGCGAACTGGCTCGTCGACATCCGCTACCTCGACTACGTGCCGGCGCAGGGCCGGGTCGGCGCCGTCGCCTGCCTGTCCGGGCGCACGGCGGCCTACCGGCGCTCGGCGATCCTGCCCGTGCTGCACAACCTGGAGCACGAGTTCTTCCTCGGCCGGCGGTGCATCGCCGGTGACGACGGCCGGCTGACCTGGCTGGTGCTCGCGTCCGGCTACAAGACCATGCACCAGCACACGGCGCACGCGATGTCGATGTTCCCCGACAACCTGCGGGCCTTCATCAAGCAGCGGGTGCGCTGGAGCCGGAACTCCTACCGGACCTACCTGACAGCCATCTACAAGGGCTGGCTGTGGCGGCAGCCGCTGATCACCCAGGTCAGCGTGCTGCAGATCGTGCTGACGCCGGTGACCATGGGTGTCGCGATGACCTACTTCATGCTGTGGATGTTCCGGCCGGAGGCGAACGCCCCGATCATCGCGATCGCCTGGCTGCTGCTCGGGCGGTTCATCCGCGGGCTCTCCCACCTCAAGGAGCACCCGCGGGACGTCTTCATCCTCCCGCTCACCGTGTTGATGATCATCGTCGTCGCGCTGCCCATCAAGACCTGGGCGTTCGTGTCGATGAACAAGCAGGGCTGGCTGACCCGGCGCTCCGACCTCATCGGCGGGGAGGGCCAGACCGACGCCTCCACGCGAACCAGCCCGGCCGCGAGCCCCCGCCCGGCGACGGCGACCGCGACGGGTGGTACCCGATGAGGCCCCCGCACCTGGCCGGATCGCCGTTCCCGGTCGGCCGCCCGGTCACCGCGCGGGTCCCGTCCTGGATACGGCGGGCGGCGCTGACCACCCTCGCGGCGGCCGCGATCGGGGGCGGTGGCCTGCTGACGGCCGTCCCCGCGCACGCCGAACCGGTGGCGCCGCTGCCCCCGGTCAGCTCGGCGGACGCGAAGAAGCAGTCGAACCTCGTCGACGCCGAGGACATCCGGCTGCGCTCGATGTTCGAACGTTTCGGGGTACTGACCGCGCCGACGCTCGTCGAGGTCGCGGGCAGCCTGCCCACCCTGCTGCTGCCGGCGCGTCAGGCCCCCTACACCGCGGGGGACGTCGTCGCGGCCGGCGGCGGGCGCCGCGAGGTGGACGGCGCCGTGCTGTTCACCGCGAACGTGCTGGTCGGCCCGCAGGCCCGGCTCGTGATCGATCCCAGCGTGACCGCGTTGCGCCTGGCCAGCGGCGCGTCCGGGTTCGCCTCGGTCGCCACCTGGCGCGGCGGGCTGGAGTTCGCCGGGCGGTCCCCGGAGCAGCCGCTGACCGTCGTCGGATGGGACGTTCAGAACCTCGAGCCGGACAAGCTCACCGTGGACGGCCGCGCCTACATCCGCACCATGGGCGGCGAGCTGATCATGCGCAACACCAGCGCCAACCACCTCGGCTTCTGGAACGGCCGGACCGGCGGCGTGGCCTGGACGGGAAGCAAGGGCGAGCCGAGCACGGGCGGCGCGGCGAACTCGACCCTGAGCGACAACATCTACGGCGCGTACGTCTCCGGCAGCGAGGGCATCCAGATGGTCGGTGTGCGCCTCACCGACAACGAGCGCTCCGGCCTGGCCGTGCACCGCGACGCCATCACCACGCTCGTGTCCGGGGTGACGGCGGCCCGCAACCACGGCGACGGCATGACCATCGACCGTGCCTCGGGCTCCCGGGTGATGCGCAGCACCGTGAATGACAACAGCGGCGACGGCATCTCGCTGGACGGCCGTGGCCTCGGCGTGGTCGCCACCGCGACCGGAGTCCAGGTCAACCAGATCAAGGACACCCTGATCGAGGAGAACACCGTCTCCGGCAACGGCCGGTACGGCATCCGGGTCGTCGGCGGCGAGAACACCGTCGTCCGCACTAACACGATCAGCGGCGGCCAGCTCGGCATCGTCGTCAAGAGCGGCGCCAACGGCACCCAGATCACAGGGAACAAGGTGACGGGGGCGGAGGAGGCCGGCATCCAGATCGGCCCGGACGCCCGCCGCACCGCCATCGTCGACAACAAACTCGCCGACGGCCGCCTCGGCGTGATCACCCAGGACGCCCTCACCACCATCGTCAGCCGCAACCAGGTGAGCGGCGCCACCGACTTCGCCATCACGCTGCGTGGCGTCTCGGACGGCAGCACGATCCAGCACAACACCCTCGCCGGCGAGGGCTGGCGCGCGGTCGACACCCGCAAGGCGGTCGGGATCAACCCGCGCGACGTGCACAGCAACAACTCCGACGCCTGGGTGTCACGCGAGCCGAAGCACTGGTACACGCTGATCCGCCGCCATCCCGCCCTCATCGTGTGGGGCCTGGTGGCGCTGTTCCCGCTCGCCGGCTGGTGGGCGCGGCGGCGGGCCCGGCGCCGTCCGCCGCAGCACCCCTACCCCGAGTCCGAGCTGCTGGTCCGCCGCCTGACCGGGGGCACGATGCGCCCCGATCCCGCCTTCTCCGGCATCCCCGACCAGCGGACGGAGTCCTCGGCGGTCCATTCGCCCGCGGGCACCGCACTTCCCCGGGTGCCCGCGGAGCGCTACCCCACGCCGGGCCGAGTGCGGCCGACCCCGGCCAGGGCTGACGCGGGCGTCCTGGCCCCCGCGGCACCCGTGCTCACCGCGGCGAGCCCGGCGGGGGCTGCCCTGGACGTCCAGCCAGCCCCCGGCGGTCGGGCCAGGCCTGGCTCCCGCCGCCGCGCCGGCGCGGCGGAGCCGGGTCGATCCCCGGCACGGCCACGGTCCGCGACGGCCGGCTCCGGCGACACGGCCGCGCTCCGTACGGGTGGCGCCGGTACCGGTCACTCCGGTACCGGCGACCTTGACGGCGACCGCAGTGGCACCGACGACGTCGGCGCCGCTCTGTCGCCGGCCGCGACACTGACTCCGGCCGCCGCGCCGATCAGCGAGGACGCCCACCCGACCCTGCGCGGCCTGCGTTTCTACCGCACCCCCCGGGACCTGTCGGTCGGACCGGACATGTCGGCGGGAGAGGTCACGACCGAGATCACGACACGGCCGTTCGACGGCGCCGACCACCTCGCCGGTCCCGCCCAGTGGCCGCGCGCCGAATGGGAGCAGGCGCCGGAGCCGGACCCCTACTGGTCCGGCAACCAGGGCCCGGACGGCCAGTGGTCGGACGGGCGGATCACCAGTGCCCCGATCCCCGACACCCGCCAGCCGATGGCGGATCACGGCGCCCAGCCGGCGATGTCCGGGCCCGGTCCGGACGCCGACGGGAACCTCGAGATCATCGATCCGGTGGGCACGGCGCCAGGTCGCCGCCGCCGTTCCAAAGGGGGAAACAACAGGTGAGGACCATCTCGCCGGGACGATCCCGGCGACGAGCCGCGGTGCTGCTGACGGCCGGCACGCTCGCGGCGGCGTCGGTCGCCCTGACCGCCTGCGGCTCCGGCGGCGGCGGTGCAGGCCCGCAGCCCAGCGCCACGCCGTCCGCCGGCACCGGGACGGCCGCCCCGTCCAGCGCCCCGGCGACCGCGGCCGCCGACCCGTTCGCGACGGCAGCGCCCGTCGCCGCGGAGCGGCCGGTCGCGTGCCCTGCCGGCGGGACCACCGTCAACAACGGCGGTGACCTGCGCAGCGCCCTGTCCGCGGCGAAGCCGGGGGCGATCATCCGGATGACGGACGGCGTCTACACCGGGGGCTACAAGCTGGCCGCCTCGGGCACCGAGGCCGCGCCGATCTGGCTGTGCGGCTCGCCCAAGGCCGTCCTCGACGGCGAGGACGACACGGACTACGTACTGCACCTGGACGGCGCGTCCTGGGTACGGGTGGTCGGCTTCACCGTGCGCAACGGCCAGAAGGGCGTGATGGCGGACCGCGTCCAGCACTCGATCATCGCCCAGCTGCAGGTGAACACGATCGGCGACGAGGCGATCCACCTGCGCACGGCGAGCTCGGACAACCTGGTCGTCGGCAACGTCATCCGCGACACCGGGAACCGGCGGGAGAAGTTCGGCGAGGGCGTCTACGTCGGGAGCGCGCACAGCAACTGGTGCAAGTACACCGACTGCGGGCCCGACCGCAGCGACCGCAACTCGGTCATCGGCAACGACATCGCCGGCACGACCTCGGAGAACATCGACATCAAGGAGGGCACGAGCGGCGGGGTGATCCGCGGGAACACCCTGTCGTCGGACTCCCTCGCCGAGGCCGACTCGTGGATTGACATCAAGGGCAACGGCTGGCTGATCGAGGACAACACCGGCATCGGCGGCGGCACTCTGGAGGACGGTTTCCAGACCCACGTCGAGCAGGAGAACTGGGGCCGGCAGAACACCTTCCGCCGCAACCGGCTCCCGGTGAACGCCAAGGGCTACGGCGTCTACATCCACGAGGGTGCCGACGCCCAGAACATCGTCAGCTGCGACAACCAGGTCAGCGGGGCGTCATCGGGGCCGTCCAACATCGACTGCTCATCCGCCTGACGCGGGGCGCGCGCCAGATCCAGCAGGTCCGGCTCAGGGCACCATTGCCCTGAGCCGGACCTGTTCCTGCAGCCAGTAGAGCTCCTGCGCCCACAGGCGGAGCCGGGCGACCGCCGTGAGCTGCGCCAACAGCGCCCGGGCGACGACCGGCCTGGCCAGATTCTGCGGCGACTCCGGCGGCCACTGCCAGTCGGCGGCGTCCTGGGCCGCGCGCCGGTAGGCCGCTCCACGCAACGCGACCTCCGCCAGGGCGAAATCCACCTGCTCGGTGACCATCGCGAGGCGGGCGCGCATGTCCTCGGTACTGACGGTCGGACCTCCCCCGCCGGCGGAGAGATCGGCGCGTCGCACAGACATGGTGAAGGAAGGGTACGAGGAGTTGGGCTGGGAGCACAGCACCGGATAGCCCACACTCTGGCGACCTGACGCACCGGGTGGGTGATTACCCGGCTCGGGTGAGTCCGGATCCGCACCGCCCCCCGCACGTGAGGCGACCGCTGGTTCGGGTAGGCGGACCTGCGGGGACACCGATCCGGATCCCCGACGGCCCGACCACTGGGGGCACTGGTGGACCTGACATCACCCGCGATTCTGATCATGCTCGGCTTCCCGCTTCTCGCGATGGCCGGGATGTTGATGATGAGCCGGGTCGAACGCAGCCTCACCGTCACCGGCCGCGCCGCGCGGACGATCGCCGAGGTGGGCCCGCCGCTCGCGCTGGCGGCGGGGATCACGCCGGGCGGCGGCGACGGCCCGAGCAGCGGCCTGCACGGCGGCTTGAACGAAGGCTTCGACGGCGGTTCAGTGGCCGCGGCGGCGGCCGGCCTCCTCGACGCGAAGCCGGCCGGCGAGCCCGGTCTCGCGGACGAGCTCGGCGAACGCCGGCGCGGCCGCGCGAATACGCAGCTCGGCGTGGACGCGACGGAGCAGGAGATCCGCCCGGAGCAGGGCGGCGAGACCAGCGATGTCGATCGCCCGAAGTTCGGCCACATCCACCGTCACCACTCCGCCGCCCCGGCCCAGCAGCTCGCCGACCTGCTCGCGGAAACGTAGCCTGCCGACCGTGTCGAACTCGCCCCCGAGCTCGATCACGACGTCGTCCCCGGTCCGCCGCACGGTCATCCGCGTGGCTGTCGCGTCGACCCGCATGCGTGCGCCCCCCGGGATCTCCATCCGTCGCAGCACGGGCCACCGCCCCGTGAGTCGATTACAGAGAGTAACATAGATCAAGGAATCGTTAAACCTTGATGACTAATTGACGACGCCCAGCCCAGTCCAGCCCGCGACCGGACTGGACCGGGCGGTCGCGGCTCAGACCGACCGGAACAGGTTGATCAGCGCGTTGGTGGAGCTGTCGTGCCGCGGGGACGCCGACGGGTCGGTCAGCTCGGGGATGATCCGTCCGGCCAGCACCTTGCCCAGCTCCACGCCCCACTGGTCGTAGCTGTTCACCCCCCACACGACGCCCTGCGTGAACACCTTGTGCTCGTAGAGGGCGACCAGCTGGCCCAGGGCGAAGGGCGTCAGCTTCGGCGCCAGCAGGGTGTTCGTCGGACGGTTTCCGGCGAACGTCCGGTGCGGGACGAGGCCGGCGTCCACCCCCTCGGCCGCGACCTCCTCCGCCGTCCTGCCGAAGGCGAGGGCCTCCGTCTGGGCGAAGAAGTTGGCCATCAGCAGGACGTGCTGGTCGACGTCGCCGACACCGGGGTGGTTGGGCGCGAGGAAGCCGATGAAGTCGGCCGGGACGACCGTCGTCCCCTGGTGCAGGAGCTGGAAGTAGGCGTGCTGACCGTTGGTTCCCGGGGTGCCCCACACCACCGGGCCGGTCGGCACCGGTACGGGCCGGCCGGCCAGATCAACTGACTTGCCGTTACTCTCCATGTCCAGCTGCTGCAGGTACGCCGGGAAGCGGTCCAGGTACTGGCTGTAGGGGAGCACGGCGTGGCTCTGGGCGCCGAAGAAGTCCCGGTACCACAGCCCGAGCACGCCGAGCAGAACCGGCAGGTTCCGTTCGAACGGGGTGTTCCGGAAATGAACATCCATCGCGTGGAATCCGGCCAGCATCTCCCGGAAGTGGTGCGGGCCGATCGCGACCATCAGAGCGAGACCGATGGCGGAGTCCATCGAGTACCGGCCGCCCACCCAGTCCCAGAACTCGAACATGTTGGCCGTGTCGATGCCGAACTCGGCCACCTTCTCCGCATTCGTTGACACGGCAACGAAATGGTGCGCGACGGCGTCCTGGCCGAGCGCGGCGGTGAGCCAGGCCCGCGCGGCGCGGGCGTTCGCGAGCGTCTCCAGCGTGGTGAACGTCTTCGACGCGACGATGAAGAGCGTCCTGGCCGGATCGAGGTCGTGGGTGGCTTCCCAGATGTCCGTCGGGTCGACGTTCGAGACGAACCGGACGGCGATCGAGCGGTCGGAGTAGTCCCGCAGCGCCTGGTAGGCCATCGCGGGCCCCAGGTCGGAGCCGCCGATGCCGATGTTGACGACGGTCGTGATGTGCTCGCCGGTCGCCCCCGTCCACACCCCGGAGCGGACCCGGTCGCAGAACGCCGACATCCGGTCGAGCACGGCGTGCACCTCCGGCACCACGTCGACGCCGTCCACGTGGATGCTGGTTCCGAGCGGCGTGCGCAGCGCCACGTGCAGCACCGGCCGGTTCTCGGTGACGTTGATGCGCTCGCCGCCGAACATCGCCTCGATGCGCGCGCCGAGGCCGGCGCGACGCGCCAGCGCGAGCAGCAGTTCGACCGTCCGGGCCGTGACGATGTTCTTGGAGTAGTCGAGCCGAAGGCCGTCCGCCTCGACGGTGAACGAATCGGCGCGGCCCGGATCATCGGCGAAGAGCTTCCGCAGGGTCACCCCGGAGATCTCCGCGTGGTGCGCGGCCAGCGCGGCCCACTCCGGGGTCCGGTCGACGACCGTTCCAGCGGCGAGGGCGGTGGACTCGGTGTTCGCCATGACGTTGGAGGCCCTTCCTCGGAGGAGTGCTGTCGTGTGCCGCGCCGTCCGCGCGCCCACACGGCCGAACACCTGTCGACGACGACCAGCATGGTGCAGTCGCGCATCTGACGCGCCCGTCGGGTCCCTGCGAGGGGCGGAATGTGGGGGAACAGGCCGTAGGATCGCCGAGAACGCGACGAAGAACACCAAAAGACCGCGGTGCACCCACGCGACCGCGTCTCGCCCGATGAACCGCCCGATGAACCGAGGTGGAACCAGCGCCATCCAGCGCGGCGACTAGTACGAACAACACGCGGGACAGCCCACGCACGACCCGCACGATGTGGCCCTCGGGATGTCACCACCGCGTGGTGATCGTGGTGACGCCCCGGCAGCCGGTGACGGACGGAACCGACCTTGCTTATCGACAGATCTCTCGTGGAGGCGGCGCTCCCCGGATACGCGGTCGAGGGGGACCTCGGCAAGGGGGGCTACGGCCTCGTTCTCGCCGGGCAGCACCGGCTGATCGGCCGCAAGGTCGCGATCAAGATCCTCCTTGACACGACCGACGACCCCGACCTGCGCGCCCGTTTCCTCTCCGAGGCCCGCGTCCTGGCCGAGCTCGACCATCCGCACATCGTGCGCATCCACGACTACGTGGAGCACGAGGGAACCTGCCTGCTGGTGATGGAGCTGCTCTCCGGCGGCACCCTCAAGCAGCGGATGACCGCCGGGAAGCTCTCCCCGGAGACGATCTGCGCCGTCGGCGTCGCCGCGTCGGCAGCGCTCGCCACCGCGCACCGCCAGGGCGTGCTGCACCGCGACGTCAAACCCGACAACATCATGTTCGACGGCGCCGGGCTGCTCAAGGTCACCGACTTCGGCATCGCGAAGATCTTCGACGGCGCGGAGACCACGGCCAGCGCCATCCTGGGCACACCGCGCTACATGGCGCCCGAGCAGATCATGGGCGCCCGGCTGTTCCCCGCCACCGACCTGTACGCGCTGGCCGGCGTCCTCTACGAGATGTTCGCCGAGCGGCCGCTGTTCGGACGTCCGATGGCGGTGCAGCCGCTGACCCACCACCACCTGACCGTGATGCCCAACCCGCTCACGACGGTGCCGCCGGCGATCTCGGCGGTCATCATGCGGACCCTGGCCAAGGACCCGGGCGCCCGCTTCTCCGACGCCTCCGAGTTCGCCCTCGAGCTGGCCCGCGCCGGCACCGGCGCGTACGGGCCGAACTGGGTGGCGCGCTCGGACGTCAAGCTGCGGGTGGACGACGAGATCCGCGGCGTGATCGGCGGCTCGACCACCTCCGGGAACTCCGGCGGGTTCCCGGCCGCCACGCGCCCGGGCGGCTATCCGGGTCCTGGTGGTCCTGGTGGTCCTGGCAGGCCCGGCGGGCCCGGTTACGCGCCCGGGCAGCCGGGCGGCCCCGGTTACCGCGGCCCGGTGCCGGGCTCCGGCCCGCAGCAGCCCGTCGGCGGCGGCTTCGGGCCCGGCGGGCCCCGGCCCAACCAGCAGATGCGCCCGACCGGCGGGCATCCGTCCACCTCGGGCTTCCCCGGCGCCACGCCGGTCATGCCCGGGCAGGGTGTGCCGGGCGGTCAGGGCCGGCCCGGGCCGACTCCCGGAACGCCCCCTGGCGGCTGGCGCGGCTACGGCCAGCCCGGCGGGGCCACCCCGCAGCCGATGC
>NZ_UBIZ01000738.1:0-419 GCF_900465275.1 Parafrankia sp. Ea1.12
GCCTGCCCGACACGGGCCCCGCCCCGCGGGCAAACGCGCAGGTCACCGCCCAAATCGGGGTTCTGGAGCCCCACAGGGTCCATGTCCGTGTGATCAGGCGGCGGTGCCACCGCAGGACGGTGCCGGGCGTGACCGCCGGTGCGTTCGCAGCGCCCTGGGCAGGAGTCGGATCAGGGCGGCGAGGACCGCCCGGTCCGCCCAGTCCCACCGGGGCTTGGGCTGGGTACGACGCAGCACCGCGACCTCATGCCGCAACACCAGCAACTCGATGTTCTTCGACGCCGACGAGCGGCCGAGGAGAACCAGCCAGCTACAGACCCGCACGAAGATCAGATAGAGCAGGCGTACGAACATGGCTGACCATCATGCCGGCCGCCGCACCGTCGCATCACCCCAGCTCACGGGCCCAAGCCGAGGGC
>NZ_UBIZ01000139.1:0-10605 GCF_900465275.1 Parafrankia sp. Ea1.12
GGCCGCGGTGCACCACAGCCCACGGGATCTCGCCGTCCACCTCGTCGTCGGGACCGCGTCCCCGGCGAGCTGGGAGTGGGCGCGGTGGCTGCCGCACTGCCGCCAGCCCGACGGGCCTCCGGGAGCGATCCTCGTCGGGGCGGACGGGCCAGGCCGGGCGCGGCGCGTCGACGAGCTCGCCAGCATGATCGACGCCCGGCTGGCCCGCGCCGGAGGCGGCGGTGCCGCGCAGGTGCCGCGCGATCCCGCGGTGCTGGTCGTCGTCGAGGGCGCGGCGTCGATGCGGGCCGCACTGATCCCGGTGCTGCGCTCCGGGCCCCTCGTCGGCGTCTACGTCGTGTGCCTCGAACGTGATCCGCGGCTGTTGCCGCCCGAATGCCACACGGTCGTCGAACAGGTGCCGGGCGGGATTCGGGTCCGGCGGCAGGGGGCCGAGGGCGTCGACCATGTCTGCCCCGACCTGGTCGCCGGCGAGCCCGCCGGGAGCGGCGATCCGCACCCTGCCGGCGAGCCGACGGGCGGCCCGGGCACGAGCGCCGGCCTGGGCGCGGAGATCTCCGGTCCCGCGGCCGCGGCCTGGTGCGAACAGCTGGCACGCGCGCTGGCACCGGTTCGCGACCCCGGCCCGCGCGAACGCGGACCGGCCTCCGCACGCGCGGAGACCAGACTGCTGGAGCTGCTCGACCTCGACCCGCCGACCGCCCGTGCGCTCGCCCCGCGCTGGATCACGGAGAGGGCCCCGGGGCCGGTCCCCATCGGGGTGTGCCCCGCCGGGCCGGTCAGCCTCGACCTGAGCCGCGACGGGCCGCACGCCCTGGTCGCCGGCACGACCGGATCCGGCAAATCGGAGTTCCTGCAGTCGCTGGTGGCCTCGCTGGCCGTCCGCAACCGGCCGGATGAGATGACCTTCGTCCTCGTCGACTACAAGGGTGGCAGCGCGTTCGGCGACTGCGCCCACCTCCCGCACACCGTCGGTCTGGTGACCGACCTCGATCCGCACCTGGTGCGGCGTGCCCTCGACTCCCTCGCCGCCGAGCTGCGCCGCCGCGAGGCGCTGCTCGCCGATGCCGGGTGCAAGGACATCGACGACTACAGCCGGGCGCCGCGGCCCTCCCACCCGGCGCGGCAACCGCTGCCGCGCCTCGTCGTGGTCATCGACGAGTTCGCCGCCCTCGTCCGCGAGCTGCCGGAGTTCGTCTCCGGGCTCGTCGGGCTCGCCGGGCGGGGCCGGTCGCTGGGGATCCACCTGGTGCTCGCCACCCAGCGGCCGGCGGGCGTCGTCTCGCCGGAGATCATGGCCAACACCAACCTGCGGGTGGCGCTGCGGGTCACCGACCAGGCGGAGAGCATCGACGTGCTGGGCCTGCCGGACGCCGCGCTCATCCCCGGGTCGTCGCCGGGCCAGGCCATCGTGCGGGTCGGCCAGGGCTCCCCGCTGACCTTTCAGACCGGCCGGATCGGTGGGTCCCCGCGCCGCGCCGAGGCACCGGCCGCGGCGCCGATCGTGATCGAGTCGCCCTGGCCGCCACCGGCCGATCTCGCGGACACCGTCGCCCGCGCCGAGAGCATCGCGGCGGGGCCTGGCCACGAGGCCGAGATCGCGGAGCGCGACAGCGAGGAACCGACGGATCTGCGCGCGCTGGCCCGGGCGCTGCGGGAGGCGTCCCGGATCTGCCGTGTCCCGGGGCCGCGGCGGCCGTGGCTGCCCCCGCTGCCCGCCCGGATCACGATCGACGATCTCCCCACGGACGGCTCGCCGGGCTCGGGCCCGGGTGGGCCAGGGCTGCCTCCCGTCCCGCTCGCACTCGCCGACCTGTGCCTGGCCCAGGCCCAGCCCGTCTTCGCGATCGACCTCGAGCACGGGTCCCACCTGATGATCCTCGGGTCCCCGCGTTCCGGCCGTTCCACGGTGCTGCGGACCTTCGCCGGATCGCTCGCCAGGGCGGTGTCCCCCGCCGACGTCCACGTGTACGGGCTGGACTGCGGGAACAACAGCCTCGCGCCGCTGACCGCTCTCCCCCACACCGGAGCCGTCGTCGGCGTCGGCGAGACCGAACGGGTCCACCGCCTGCTCGCCCGGCTGGCGGACGAGGTCACCTGGCGGCAGGAGGTTCTCGCTGCCGGCGGCTTCGCCGATCTGGCCGAAGCCAGGCTCGCCGCCGGGGCTCGCACCATCCAGCGCCACCGCACGGGGGACGAGACCTCGCCCCGTGCGGCGGACGAGACCTACCGCCGCGCGGAGGACGAGGAGTTCCGCCCGCACCGCCCGGGCGGTGCGGGCGGCGCACGGCCAGGGCGGCTGCCTTACCTGGTCCTTCTGCTCGACGGGTACGAGGGATTCCTGGCCTCCTTCGAGAGCTTCGACGGGGCGGCGGCGGTCGACCGCCTGCTGGCGCTCGCGCGGGACGGCCCCGCTGTCGGCCTGCGGATCCTGGTCACGACCGACCGCCGCGGTCTCACCGGCCGGCTGCCGTCCACCATGGAGCAACGGCTGGTGCTGCGGATGGCGGAACGCACCGACTACGGCCTGGCGGGCCTGGCGGCGTCCCGGATCCCCGACGCCCTGCCACCCGGTCGCGGCTTTCTGATCGGAGGGCCGGCCGGCCGCGTGGCACCCGTGTGGCGCGACGCCGCCGGCCCCGTCGAGCTGCAGGTCGCCCTGTTGACCAACGACCCCGCCGGGTCCGCGCAGGCAGGCATGCTGCGCCGGATGGCGGCTCCCGGCGGCCGCCGGGAGCCGAGCGCCGTCGCGAAGGGTGCCCCGGTTTCCTCCGCCAGCCCGTTCCCGCGACCGCACGCAGGCCCCGGGCCAGGTCGGGCCCCGCGCCCGCCGGTTCCGCGCCCGTTCCGGGTGGACGTTCTGCCCTCGCGGATCAGCGCGCGAGAGATCGCGGAGCTGCACCCGACCGGACCGGAGCCGGGCGCCACGGCGGGGCCGGGCCGGCGAGTCCCGGTCATCCTGGGCGTCGGAGGCGACGAGCTGGCACCCGTCGGCATCGACCTCGACTTCGACGGCCCCGGGTTCGTCGTGGCCGGCCCGTCCCGGTCGGGGCGCAGCTCGACGCTGATGAGTATCGGGCGCGGCCTGCTCGGCGTGGGATCACGGCTCGCGGTCGTCTGCCCGCGTCTGTCTCCGCTGCGTGGCCTCATCGGCCCCGCGGTGGTCCAGCTGGTGGAGGGCATGGCGCTGGAGGAGGCCCTCCGGCGGCTCGGTGGCCCCGGTCAGACGGTCGTACTGGTCGACGACGCGGAGCTTGTCTCGCCCACGCCACTCGGCGACGAGCTCGCCGCCTTCCTGCGCGGAGGACACGGCGGCGGGCTGGTGGCCGCCGGCACCACCGAGGATCTCGCCGGCCAGTTCCGCGGCTTTCTGGTCGATGCCCGCCGCTCGAGAAGTGGTCTGCTGCTTTCTCCCGGCGGCCCCGCCGACGGCGACCTGCTCGGCGTCCGGCTGCCGCGAACCGTCTGCGGGCCGGGGCCGCCCGGGCGGGGGCTCCTGGTCCGCCGCGGCACGATCACACCCGTCCAGGTAGTCGAACCATCACCAGCAGAAGCGGCGCGACCGCCACCGCACCCAGAAAATCGGAGTTGATGCATCAGTCCGACACCAAAGGTAACATCACGCTGTCGATCGGAGCACATCAGGACCATCTCCCGGACAGCAACCTACTGCCTGTGCATCCGACCCCATGACCCCGGACGGACGGACCACCCATGCGCACTGTCACCACCCCCGCGGCTCAGCACGCGGCCGGCCAGATGACCCAGCAGCTCACGGATCTCCAGACAACGACGGCGAGCCTCGTCGCCCGCGGCAACACCCTGGCCGACCCGACGAACTGGGAGGGCCCGAAGGCGCAGCTGTTCCGCACGCAGATCTGGCCCGAGGTGCAGAACACCCTGTCCGCGCTGCAGACGAACCTCGCCGACCTCGCCCGCACCGTGACCGAGATCAACCAGCGGACCGCGCTGGCCGGTAGCTGACCGCCCCGACCAGCACTCCCAGGCGCGACCCGAAGAGCCCGACACGCCCCTCTGCCCCAGGAGCATCTGATGACGACAACCTCAGGCGTCACCGTCCGGGCGACGCCACAGGCGTCGACCGCCGTCGACGATCTCGCCGGCATCATCAACGGCCCGATGCTGGCCCACTTCGACAACCTGCGCGCCACCGCCCGGGTCCTCCTGGAGCCGGAGAACTGGGACGGTCGCACCGCCACCGAGTTCCGCACGTCGATCTGGCCGACGTACGAACGCACCCTGACCGACCTGCACACCCAGCTCGACCGGTTGCGCATCCGCCTCGCCGAGATCCAGACCGACATCCAGGCGGCCGGCTGACGAGGTCGTCACCGGGCGCCACCCTGGCTGGGTGGGCGCTGCCGAGCGGGGTCGTCAGAGACCGGCGCCCGAGGGCTCCGTGAGCAGGTTGACGGCGTCGTCGGTGTCCAGTTGCACGCATCCGCCGCGGGTCCGGATCGTGGCCTCGGCGAGCTCGATGTCCAGCAGCACCCAGGAGCCGCCGAGCTCGAACAGGTCCCCGGTCGGATGCCGATCGGCGAGGTGCGACGCCAGGTCGGGGACGGATCGCTCGGCTACCGGCGCGACCCATCCGCCGAAGACGACGGACACCCAGTCGCAGCCGTCCGAACGCACCGGTCCGCACATCTGGAACCGGCAGGCCTGGTCCTGATCCCCCAGGACACGTCCCACCGATGCCGGCGCCAGCAGCACGATGCGGGCGGGCGCGCCACCGGCTCCGAACAGATCCAGCGACTCGGAGCCGGTCGGAACGGCGTCGGCGGGTCCCGTCGCCTCGGTGCCGGCCGGAGTGGGACCGGTCGCAGTGGGACCGGCGGAAGCAGGGCCGGCTGCAGTGGGGGCGGCGACGGTCGCGAAGCGGAGGCCGTGCACGACCCATCCACCCCACATGACCAGGCTGCCGTAGGCGGCATCGTGGACCAGCTCACGCGCGGCCAGCACGTGCACCGCCTCGGTGGGTGCGGTGCGCGTGCTGATCGACGGGTGCCCCGCGTCGTGCTGATCGATCATGCCGTCCACCACGTACTCCTCCAGCGTCCACTATGGTTAGGTTCGCTTTATTTAAGGTTACCTAACCTAAAGGAGGAGGCCCGTGCGCCACAAGCCCGTGGCCAAGCTGAGCCGGAGCATCGGCCTGCCGCTGACCGACAAGGCGGCCAGGTA
This sequence comes from Parafrankia sp. Ea1.12, assembly GCF_900465275.1. NCBI lineage: Bacteria > Bacillati > Actinomycetota > Actinomycetes > Frankiales > Frankiaceae > Parafrankia > Parafrankia sp. Ea1.12. The sequence continues at coordinate 5,206 of NZ_UBIZ01000139.1, forward strand.
CTTCGAGAACCGGCCCTACCCGCCCGGCCCGCACGGCCGCGGCCGCAAGACCATGTCGCCCTACAAGGAGCGCCTGCGGGAGAAGCAGCGGTTGCGCTTCCAGTACCACATCAGCGAGAAGCAGCTCCGGCGCGCGTTCGACGAGGCCGACCGGGGGGCCGGCCGAACAGGCCACCTGCTGATCGAGGATCTCGAGACCCGCCTGGACGCGGTGGTCCTGCGCGCCGGCTTCGCCAAGACGATCTACCAGGCCCGCCAGTTCGTCAGCCACCGCCACGTCCAGGTGAACGGCAGCCGGGTGGACCGCCCCGGGTACCGCGTCCAGCCAGGTGACGTGGTCACGATCGCGGGGCGCAGCCGTCCCATGGCGCCGTTCCGAATCGTCGCGGAGACCCAGCCGGCGGGGACGGCACCGCCCGCCTACCTCGACGTCGACCGCACCGCGCTGGTGGCCGTGCTCAGCCGGCGGCCGACCCGGCCGGAAATCCCGGTCGTCTGTGACGAACAACTTGTCGTCGAGTACTACGCGCGTTGACAGGATCCGGCCGAGCACGGGTGATCCTCGGCGCTCGGCCTGCTCCGATTTCCCGTCACGGCCGGACGGTGGCGGCGGGCTGGTGGTCGCGGCCGGCCTCAGAGTTCGAGTTCGGGCAGCTGCGGGTCATGGATGAACCTGAAGGTCGCGGTCACCTCCTCGAACAGGCCGTGCAGCGCCGGAGCCAGGCCGGTGTTCGGGCTCGCGCAGGAGATCACGGCGACCCGGTCGAGCCCGGGGATGGGCACCGTCGTCCGCATCACGAGGCGGATGGCCGCCGGCCCGCCGTCCATCGGTCGCTGCTGCTCGAACGCGCAGGTCCGCACAGCGCGGCCGGCGGCGGGAAGGTCGACGAATCCGACCCGCCGCCACCAGCGCCGGGACGGCAGGTAGGGCACCACGCGCCCATGCCGCAGCAGGTCACGCGCCGGACGGCCGAGGTCGCGTCCGTGCCGTGACGATCGCCGGAGGTCAGGATCGTCCTGGGCGGAGTGCAGGCACACCGTGAGACACGCGGAGAGGCCGGCCCCCCGGACTTCCTCGATCATGACCGCGCAGTAGACGGCGCCACGCCTGTCCGCGTACGCGGCGGCCTCGCGAAGGATGCGGGCGACAGACGAGCCCTGCCCCGCGAGCCGCGGATGATCTCGTACCCGTGCGGCGGCCATCCGGGAGATCGCCACCGAACTGCGCGCGGCCTGTGTGTCCAACGCGAACCAGTTGTCCGGCACCGTGATGGTGAAGCGATCGGGTTTCCACCGCTGCGCCTTCGTATGCCCCTGCACCCAGGTCGTCCTCTGCTCGGATGTGACCTCAGAACACTGCCATCTGTGTTGGAACTCCAACACGTCACGCTCACGCCCGTGCTTCAAACTCCCCAATTGGCAAAGGTATGCACGATCACCCCGAACCATGACAAGTCGGACGTCCCAGGCAAGACAAGGGAGTGCGGGACGTGAGGCGCGGGAGGGCGCCCGGGCACGGAGGCAGCCGGCATCGCCCATGGGCGCAGGGACGCGCGGAGGCGATGGCACCTCCGACGACTCGTTACAGTCAGCAAGCCACGTGTCCTTTGTGTGAACGCTACGGCCGCTCGGCCGGAATATGACCTGTAGTGAGCCCAGACGTGGTGAACTGTCACATTGTGATCCAGGCGGGCAATTCACGACCGACCGCAGGCAACGGGGAGCGCCGGCGCGGCGGCTCCGGCGCCGCGCTCCTGCTGGGGCTCGGCGTGGGTGTTCCCGTTCTCCTGCTCGTCCTCACCGGCACACCGGTCGCCGCGGCGGTCGGCGACGAGGGCGCGTTCACCGGCGAGTTCGGCGCGGGCAAGGTGCTGCGTCTGATGGTCCTGGCCGCCTGGCTGGTCTGGATCCACTTCATGGTGTGCGTCATCGCCGAATGGCGCGCCGAGCGGCGGCAGACGGGGCTCGCCCCGCGGATCCCGTTCGGCGGTGGCAGCCAGGCGCTGGCACGGCGCCTCGTCGACGACACACTGCGGCTCACCTCGCCCCGGAACAGCTCGACGGGCCGCTCGGGCGCGCGGCACCCCGCCCATGCCCCGGCTCGCGGTGGGTCCGGCGGCCCGGCACGCGGTGGCTACCGGGCCGGCGGCACCAGCCGGACGAACACCGGCGGGCGCACGAACCCCGGCGGGCGGACGAGCACAGGTGCGCAGGCGAGCGCGGCTGGGCGGGCAGGCACCGGTGGACGGGCGACCGCCGGCAGCCGCGCGGGCGCCGGCAGCCGAGGCGGTCGACCGTCCACACGGCCGGCGAACGGCCCGGCGGACACCGGCGCCGCCGGGAGTGATGAAGCCACGCCACACGGTGGTTCCGAGCCGGCTACCCGTGCCGGGAGCGCTGGGGCCCGGGCCGAACGCGGGTCCCGCACCGACCGGGCGACCCGCATCGAGCGGGCCGCCCCGACGGGGCCGCTACGCCGGTCGGATCCGGCCGCGATCTCACGGCTGGCCCGCGGGCTCACCGGGCAGCAGCCGATCCCCGCCGGGCCGGGCGGGGCCGCGCCGCCGGTGCCCGGTACCAGCCCTGGAACCCGCTCGGCAGCCGGCGGCCTTCTGCCGGCCGGCACCGGCGGTGGCGGGGCCGAGGCGCGTGGCGGGGCGGGCCGGGGCGTCCCGGCCGGTGCCCCGTCAGGCGTTCCGGGCCGAACCGCCGGCGCCAACACCGTTCCGGCCACCCGCGGCACCGCAGGTCAGGCCACCGGCACCAATGCTGGTCCGGCCGCCGGCGACAGGTCGGACCAGGGCGGCGCCTCGGGAGGCTCCGGTCCCGCGACCGACCGCTCCGGGGGCTACCGGTGGGATGAACGGGAAGCCGCGCCACGGGCGCTGACCGCCGGCGAGGAGGCCCCGGCGGACCTCTTCCCGGACGGCATGGACGTCAAGTTCTGCGAGGTCCGCCCGCCTGACGGGCGCCAGTACGACACGCTGTGGGCGATCGCCCGGCGGCTCCTCGGCAACAGCCTGCGCTACCACGAGATCTTCGCGCTCAACGAGGGCCGCGCGCAGCCCGACGGCCAGACCCTCACCAAGCCCTCCCTCATCGCCCCGGGATGGGTGCTCATGCTTCCCCCGGACGCCGAGGGCGAGGAGGTACGGACCCTGCGGGTCCCGCACCGCGAAGCCTCCTGGGTCGAGGAGGTCCACGCCCGCTTCGCCGCCCAGGGCTCCGCGGACGGTCGCGGCGGCACCGACGGTGCCCCGGGAGGCGACGACATCGGTGGCGGGCCGGCATCCACCGGGCCGCTGCGCAGCGGTGCGGGCGGCTGGTCCGACGGGCCGGAGGCGGGCCAGGAGCCGTCGCCCTACGGGCCGGGTATCGGGAACTCCGGCGAGCGTTCCGCGTGGGGCGGCGAGACGGGCACGCCCGGCGGGATGGGGCCCGGGCGGCTGGGAAGCGGGCGCGGCATCACCGGCGCGGCCCTGCTCGCGGCGGGCGTGCTCACCGCGCTGACCCGGCGCCGGCCGGGCGGCGCCGGCGCGGACCCGTTCTCCGCCGAGGTCGAACACGCCCTGCGGCTCGCCGCCGACCTGCCCTCGGCCCGTTTCGTCGACCGGTCCCTGCGGCTGATGTCCGCCGGGCTGACCTCGCGGGGCCGTCCCCTGCCGCCGGTGTACGCCGCGATCCTCACCGACGCCGCGCTCGTCCTGCACATGGCGCCGGCTGTGCCGGAACCGCCCCCCGCCCCCTGGCAGCAGGGCAACAACCCAGGCTCCTGGCGGATCGAACGCAACCCCGAGGCACCCGACGGGCTGCCCTTCGACGCGAGCGCCAGCCTGTCGGCGGACGTCCCGGCGCCCTACCCGGCGCTGGTCACCCTCGGCCGGGATGCCACCGGCTGCCGCATCCTCGTCGACCTCGAGGGCGCACCCGGGATGATCAGCCTCGTCGGCGACCCGGCCGTCGCCAGCGAGGTGGCCATCTCCGTCGCGGTGGAACTCGCCACCAACATGTGGTCCGACGACCTGCGGGTCTGTCTTGTGGGCTTCGCGGACGACCCCAGCCCGATCGCGCCAGGGCGGCTTCGGACGTCCTCGAGCCTCTCCGACGTCCTCGACGAGCTCGAGGCACGCGGGCCGCGGGACACCGGATGGGGCAACGAACCGGGCGCCGCGCTGCGCGGGCGGCAGGCCGCCCACATCCAGTCGCTGTGGGCGCCGGATCTCCTGGTGCTGGCCGGGCCACCCGCCCCGCAGCACGCCGAACGGCTGGCCCGACTCTCCGGTGGGCGCGACGAGACGGTGGGCGTGCTCATGGTCGGCGACAGCCCCGCCGCCCGCTGGCGGTTCGCGGTCGGTCCCGACGCGCGGATGTCCCTCGGGGTGCTGGGCGTCGAGGTCAACGCCCAGACCCTCGCCGCGGCGGAGTACTCCGCCGTTCTGGCGATGTTCCGCATCGCGACCGGCGCGCGCCCGGCGGAGGCTCCGCGCCCGTCCTGGGCCAGCCGGCGCCTGCTGACCACGGGTGCGGACGCTCCCGTCCCCACCAGCCGGCCCTCCGAGCGAAGCGACGCCTGGGACGACAGCGAGGACCGGTACGGCGGCGGACACCAGGACGACGGCGAGGACCAGCACGGCAGCGAGAGCTGGCCCGACGGCACGGACCGGTACGACAGCGAGGAGTGGGACGGCAGCCCGGGCGGCCAGGCCACGGGCGGCTACCCGCCAGCCGGGGCTGCGGACGATGACCCTTACCGAACCGGGCCCTACCCGATCGCGGGCGGTTCCCTCCACCCGGCGGACCGTCCAGCCGGCCATCCGGCGGACTACGCGGACGACTACTCGGCGGAGTACGCGGCGGAGTACGCGGCGGACGGGCCCGACGGACACGCACCGGAGCCGACCGCGCCGGCGGGCCACTACCCGCCGCCCTACCCCGAGGAGCACCGTCCTCCGGCCCCGGACGGCCCGGAGGGTACCCGTCCGCCCCGGGGCTCGGGTTCGATCCCCGGAGTCGTGCCCTGGCTGCCCGTCCCGCAGGCCGGGCCCTCCGTCATCCGGATGCCGGTCGACGGGCCGTCCGGGCTACCCCCGAGCAGCCTGCCTCAGCTCCCCCCGCCGACGGTCACTCCGCCGCCAGTCCCACCAGTCGCTCCGCCACCAGTCGCCCCGCCACCAGTCGCCCCGCCGCCAGTCGACGCGCCGCCGGGCTCCCGGCCGCAGGCCGCCACGCCGGACGTGCCGGGCCGCGCGGGGCAGCACCAGCCGTCCGACGCTCCCCCGCCCTACCTGATCGAATCCGATCGACCGGCCATACAGCCGACGGACGTGCCGCGAGTCCCCCGCACGCTGCTGGTCCGGCCGGCGCACGGGCACGACGAGGCACAGCAGCACAGCCCCGACC